>QIJL01000386.1 GCA_003232435.1 Flavobacteriales bacterium
TTTTTGCGCTTCTACGGCAAACTCCATTGGTAGTTTGTTCAATACTTCTTTGCTAAATCCGTTTACGATCAACGCAATCGCTTTTTCGGTATCGATACCTCTTTGGTTACAATAAAAAATCTGATCTTCTCCAATTTTACTTGTAGTAGCCTCGTGTTCTATTTGAGCCGTTTTATTTTTTACTTCGATGTATGGGAAGGTATGGGCACCGCATTCATTACCCATCAACAAAGAATCACATTGCGAGAAGTTCCGCGCATTTTCTGCACGGCTGTTGACCTGCACCAATCCCCTATAACTATTCTGGGATTTTCCTGCGGATATTCCCTTGGATATAATTGTACTTCTAGTATTTTTTCCCAAATGAATCATCTTAGTGCCGGTATCCGCTTGCTGATAATTATTCGTAACAGCAATAGAATAAAACTCCCCGATTGAATTATCCCCTTTTAATATACAGGAAGGGTATTTCCAAGTAATGGCAGAACCTGTTTCAACTTGTGTCCAAGAAATTTTTGCATTGTTCTCACATATTCCACGTTTGGTCACAAAATTGTAAACCCCTCCTTTTCCTTCACTACTACCGGGATACCAGTTTTGTACCGTTGAGTATTTTATTTCGGCGTCATCCAAAGCAATAAGCTCTACAACGGCAGCATGCAGTTGGTTTTCATCTCTTGACGGCGCGGTACAGCCTTCCAAATAGCTAACATAACTGCTTTCGTCCGCTATGACCAAGGTACGTTCAAACTGGCCCGTACCTCCTTCGTTAATTCTAAAATAGGTCGATAATTCCATAGGGCATCTTACGCCTTTTGGAATGTAGCAGAAAGAACCATCGGTAAAGACCGCCGAATTTAAAGCCGCATAAAAGTTATCGGTTTTAGGTACCACAGTACCCATATATTTTTTCACCAATTCGGGGTGCTCTTGAATCGCTTCGGAAATAGGCATGAAGATTATTCCCTTTTCAGCTAAGGTCTTTTTGAAGGTTGTTGCCACTGAAACCGAATCTACTACAATATCAACAGCGACATTTTGCAATTTCTTTTGCTCATCAACGGAAATTCCCAATTTTCGATACATTTCCAGTAAATCGGGATCCACGTCTTCCAATGATTTATTAGGGTCAGCTGCTTTAGGGGCCGAATAGTAACTGATTGCTTGAAAATCCGGTTTTTCATAACGGACATTTGCCCACTCTGGTTCTTCCATTTTTTTCCAAATATGGAAAGCGTCTAACCGCCATTCGGTCATCCATTCAGGTTCGTTTTTCTTTTTTGAAATCGCACGAACAACATCTTCATTCAATCCTTTCGGAAATGTATCGGACTCAATATCAGTGTAGAAACCATATTCGTATTCTTTGGTTTCCAGTTCTTTCTTTAATTCCTCTTCGGTATATGCCATAAGCCAGTCCCCCTAACCCCCAAAGGGGGAATTTAATTCTGTTATACGATTTTTCTTCTTCACTTCTTTAATCTTTCCAATATTAAACGACTCGTGTTCGCACACCATATTGTTCCCCCTTTGGGGGCTAGGGGGACTTTAGAGCGAAAAACTCTCCCCGCACCCACAGGTTCGCTGCGCATTCGGATTATTAAAAACGAAGCCTTTTCCATTAAGTCCGCCAGAATATTCCAAGGTGGTTCCCACGAGATATAGAAAGCTCTTCTTATCGACGATTATACGTACATCGTTGTCTTCGAAAACCTTGTCGGCTTCGCTGACTTTATTATCGAAATCGAGTTCGTAAGATAAGCCACTGCATCCACCGCTCTTGACCCCGACCCGTACATAGTCTTTTGAAGCATCAAAACCTTCATCGGTCATAAGACTAATTACCCTGTTCTTTGCTGTTTCTGAAACCTGTATCATTATCTAGTATGATTCTAAATAGCTTACAAATATAGTGCATTAGTAGGGTTTTACCTCAATTACTAACATTATTATAACGTATGCTGAAATAGGCGTTCTCTATTCAACTAAAGGCCAAATCAGAACTTGGGTCAAGACCTTTGTTTTGTTACATTATTCACTGGTCAAGTACTACTTAAAAATCAAATAATCTTGAGTACTTTTGATTTTATAATTATCTGTTGATTTCGATGAAGATAGCAGGTTTCTCCTTTGTTAAAAATGCGGTATTATATCAATACCCCCTTGTGGAGGCCATTCGATCAATTTTGCCGATTTGTGATGAGTTCGTAATCGCAGTAGGAAGGTCTGATGATGGTACTCTTGAGTTAATTCAGAATATGAAGGAACCAAAAATCAAGATCATCGAGACAGTCTGGGACGAAAAACCAAAAGAAGGACCTCACGTTTTGGCAGTCGAGACCAACAAGGCTATGGCCCATATCTCATCTGAAATGGATTGGGCATTCTATATCCAAGCCGACGAGGTGGTACATGAAAAGTACTTCGAAACCATCAAAACGGCCATGTTTGAATACAAGGATCATGAAAATGTAGATGGTCTTCTTTTTAACTATCTGCATTTCTACGGCTCGTACGATTATGTGGCGACCTCATCAAATTGGTATAACCACGAAATTCGGGTCATTAAGAACAACCCTGCCATTTACTCGCATGGAGATGCACAAGGTTTTCGAAAAAACGATAACGAAAAACTCAGGGTAAAACCTATTGAAGCCTATATTCATCACTATGGTTGGACCCGTGAACCTGAAGCTTTAAAACGAAAACAGGCTAATTTCTATTCGATGTATGAAGACGAGTTCGGAAAACCCAAAGACTTTGAAAAAACCGCGGACAAATTCGAATATGAACATTTCGTAAGCTCTATCGCTCCTTTCGAAGGTTCGCACCCCGAGGTTATCGCGCAGTTGATAAAAAATAAGAACTGGAAGTTCGAATACGACATATCAATGAGCAACAAAAGCTTAAAAGATAAGGCAAAGGAATTTCTGAAAAAATACTTGGGCATCAATACCTACTACACCAATTACATTATTTCAAAAGACTGATCTAATCGGAAAGAAATCGTTGACTGTTACTTTGGTTGGCTGAGTTCTAAGCAGAACAGCATTTTATAAGTACTTGAAACCGATAAAAATTAATTTTAAAGAATAATGTCATTTCGACAGAGATAATTTTTGCTGATAAAAGCAATAATTATTGACGAGAAATCTCGTTTTTATTAGAGATTCCTCGTCGCTCCTTAGGTCGCTCTGTCGGAATGACATAGCGTTATTGTATTTTCG
>QIJL01000438.1 GCA_003232435.1 Flavobacteriales bacterium
CCAGGAAAAAATTATACTTTCTTACCGATATTGACCAGTATTTCACAACATGACATTTACCACTTGGGCCAGATTGCCATGCTCAATGCCATGCACGGAAACTGAAAGGCCTATCTTTATCCATCGTAACAGTTCAGTCGTTAGGTAGGCCTGTCGGTAGAGAACCAAGAGTCAAGAACCAAGACTAAAAGAGGGGGGAGAAGTAAAAAGTGAGAAGGGAAAGGGAACAAAGACCCCCGATGCCTCATACAACTCATAACTCATAACGGCTGAACAGTTACTATCCATTCTAAAATAAATATGCCCGAATGCAGGATCTGACTTCCTTTTATCAAAATCAAATCAACAAACACCAAGCGGTCTTGGCGAAAGTCAAGCGGCAATTATATGCTTCGAGTATGGTGCGCTTGGCGATTTTTTGTTTGACTGCAATCGGAATTTATTTTCTTTTCGGAAATACGAAATGGGTATTGACAATTGTGCTTTTGACCATTGTCGCATTTCTTTTTTTGGTATCAAGGCATGCCGATTTGCAACGAAAAAGGGATAAATTAAAGGCATTGATCAAAATCAATAAAACTGAAGTCAAAGTTTTAGATCGTGATTTTCATCATCTTCCCGAAGGGAATGAATTCAAAGATCCCCTACATCATTTTAGTCAGGATATCGACCTCTTCGGCAGGGGGTCTTTCTACCAATATGCCAACCGAACTGCCTTGCAGCAAGGAAGTGAAACTTTGGCTGCTATTTTCAATGAAAACTCACTTGATGAAATTTTCAAAAAACAGGAAGCGATAAAAGAACTTTCGCAGCTTCCCGAATGGCGACAAGATTTTTCAGCTACGGCTTCGTTGACCAAGGCCGAAACGAGCACAACTACGATTGTAAAATGGCTCGATAATTATGTTCCGTTTGTTCCACAGTTGATGAAATTGTTGCCATTGCTGTTTTCAGCAGTATCATTCGCGGTTTTTGTTTTTTATTATTTGGATTTCGTACCGCTATCCCTTTTAATAATCTGGTTGCTCTCGGGACTCGGGATTACTTCAGCGTATTTCAAAAAAATCCAAAAACTTGGGGGTTTCGCCTCGAAAATGCAAAGTACGTTTCAACAATACAATCAGCTATTACTGCAAATCGAGGACACCGATTTCACTTCGGAATTGTTGCAAGAAAGAAAAGATCAAATACTCTCAAACCATGAAAAAACGTCGTCGGTCATCAAGAAATTTTCGAATCTCTTGAACAGTTTGGACAAAAACTATAATATTTTTTATTTGATTTTTGCCAACGGCTTTTTCCTTAGAACATTGACACATTGTTTTAATATTGAAAAGTGGATCGAAAAACACGGAAGTTCGGTAGAACGATGGTTCGAGACGATCGCTTTTTTTGATGCCTATAATAGTTTGGGAAATTTTGCTTTTAACCATCCAGATTATACTTTTCCCAAACTATCACAAGAAAAAACAGTACTGAAATCAAAAGGGGCAGGGCATAAACGATTATCAAATCGACAACGAACAGTTCTTTATCATCACGGGTGCCAATATGGCCGGTAAAAGCACTTTTTTGAGAACGGTTTCACTACAGATAATGATGGCCAATGTGGGGCTGCCCGTCTTTGCAAAAGAAATGGAGTATTCCCCCATAAAATTGATTACCAGTATGCGTACGACCGATTCGTTGACAGACGACGAATCGTATTTCTTTTCGGAATTGAAGCGACTGAAATTTATCGTAGATGAAATACAAAAGGATCGTTATTTTATCGTTTTGGATGAAATTCTAAAAGGGACCAACAGCACGGATAAGGCAAAAGGCTCCAGAAAATTCGTCGAAAGATTGGTCGGTTCAAAATCCACGGGGATCATTGCGACCCACGATCTGAGTTTGTGCGAAGTCGCCAACGAATTACCACAGATCGAGAACCATTATTTCGATGCTGAGATCATCGATAACGAGCTCCATTTCGATTATAAATTCAAAGAAGGAATCTGTCAGAACATGAATGCTTCTTTTTTATTGAAGAAGATGGAGATTGTTGAATAAGATTAGGTGGTTTAGAATATAGCAAAGAACAAGTTTTATTCTCTTATTGTTGGAACCGGATTTTAGAATCAAAGAATGTTGATAAAATTGATTTTTTCATTAGTCTATTCTAGATAATAAATATATTTTTGTAACCATGTATAAGGTTGTATAATATGGTTATCAAAAATACGTACACTATTTCTGAAGCGGCAGAAATACTACAGAAAAACCCCGAAACTCTAAGGCGTTGGGACAATGAAGGTAAATTGACCGCTGTTCGAGAGCCAATGAGCAATTATAGGGTTTATCAAAAAGAAGACCTGGAGATTTTTCCAGAGTTTCAAAAATTTCTTAATGCCGCTCCTGTTGATAACTTTGAAATTCCCAATCAAGATTTTTCAGTCGTCGAGCTTTTTGCTGGTGCCGGAGGCTTGGCAATAGGTTTGGAAAAGGCCGGTCTTAAATGTACCGCCTTAAACGAAATTGACAAATGGGCTTGTCAAACATTACGCACAAATAGGCCTAAGTGGAATGTTATAGAAGGGGATATCACAGACCAATCGTTTAAACGATTTAGGGGCAAGGTAAATGTGGTAACTGGAGGTTTTCCTTGTCAAGCTTTCAGTTATGCGGGAAAGAAACTTGGACTTAATGATGCAAGGGGAACACTTTTTTACGAGTTCGCGAGAGTAGTAAAGGAAATTATGCCGGATATATGCATCGGAGAGAATGTACGAGGCCTTATAAGCCATGACAATGGGAAAACTATAGAGGGCATGGTTTCTATTCTTGATGAAATCGGCTACAGAGTCGCTACACCTATTCAAGTCTTAAAAGCTATTAATTATAATGTACCCCAGAAACGAGAACGGCTAATATTGGTCGGTGTCCGAAAAGACCTAGGTGCCGATTATAAATACCCTAGGCCAACTGACGAAATCTTCACTTTGAAGGATGCCTTAAAAAAAGGGCGACTATACGATAAAAATGTGCCAAAATCCGAAGGGGTAAAATATCCCAAGCGCAAAAAGGAAATACTTGAAATGGTGCCGCCAAAAGGTTATTGGAGAGACCTTCCCTTGGATATTCAAAAGGAATACATGCTGAAAAGTTTTTATCTGGGAGGTGGTAAAACCGGTATGGCAAGAAGAATCGGGTGGGATGAACCTTGTTTGACATTGACTTGTAGCCCGGCACAAAAACAGACTGAAAGATGCCATCCCGAAGAAACACGCCCCTTTAAGGTCAGGGAATACGCGAGAATACAGACATTTCCAGATGAATGGAAATTTGCCGGTTCGGTCAATCAACAGTATAAACAGATAGGTAATGCAGTGCCCGTCAATCTGGCCAAAGAAATTGGGCATTCAATTATTTCCTTCTTAAATAAAATTTATAGGTAAGCTCGATTTTGGGCTTCTTATGGTATTTTAGCTGAAAATACGAATAAGAATGCCATATCTTGACTGGATACGTGATGCAGATTTAGAAAGTGAAATAAAGCATCTTCTAGAACGGGCAAAATCGGCCCAATGCGATGCTGAAGCTGACTTTGGCAAAAATGTAATTGACCCATTTTCGGCAATGTTCGTGATGTCAGGATTCGATTTGGATTTTGACACTTGGGCCAAAGCGGAAACTACGCGACAGTCGCAAAAAACTTTGCAAAACCACATCGGCGAATTCCATCAAAATGTTTTAGGATCAATAGATGGCTGGCGAAATATGCGGACAGGCAATGTGATTGATCTGGTTTCTGAAAGCGACCAAAAATTTGCTGAAGTCAAAAACAAGTATAATACCATTTCAGGCGGAAAACTTGCAGATTTATATTACTCTCTAGATAGTCTGGTTATGCCTAAAACCAGTATTTATAAAGATTATACTGCTTATTACGTGGCTATTGTACCAAAAAGAAGAAGTAGATACGATAAGGTCTTTACGCCTTCGGACAAAGGAAAAGGAGAAAAATGTGCGGCCAATGAAAAAATCAGGGAAATTGATGGAGCGAGTTTTTACACCATGGCCTCGGGCGATGAAAACGCGTTACGAAACTTGTACGCAATTCTGCCTGAGCTAATAGAAAAATGTTCTGAGGGTAGGTATAGATTTGATAATATGGATAAGCTACAAAATTTTTTCAATCTTGCCTTTGAATAGAATAAGTATTTCGTTATCAGTAGCCACCTGTTTATACCATTATCTCAAATGCCAATAGAGGGCTCTTACAGGAGCTTATTTGGAAATTAGTCTCCCTAACCTAATCCTTCTTGTTCCACAACGCGAATAACAATGCCAGCCCAATAAGCCCAACAGTTGATACAGCACCAACAATAATAGGATCTATTGTGCATTCAAGCCAAGAATGTTTTTGGGGTAGGTCCCTTAGAAATGTCCCCAAATAATTACCAGAATACTAAAGACAACGGATAGAATTCCCTGCAATTTTGTGATTTTTACATTGTAGATAGCCAGGAGGAACAGTCCTAAAATCCCACCGCCGAAGATTCCTGAAATCTGCCACCAAACGTCTAGCGCACTTTTGGTCTGGATCATTAAAAGCGCAAAACCGATTCCCAATATCCCCCATATTACGGTCGAAAGACGAAGGAATTTCAGACTGCTTTTCTCAGAAGCCTTGGGCTTAAAATATTTTTTATAAAAATCGATAAACAATACCGTTGCCGAACTATTCAATGCTGAATCTACCGTACTCATTGAGGCGGCCATTATGGCCGCTATCATCAATCCTTTTATTCCGACAGGTAGTTCCGTGGCAATAAAATATGGAAAGACTTCGTCGCCTTTGGTTATGGCTTCGTTCAGCATATGGGTTTCTCCCCCGTAAAAAGAAAAAAGTGCCGTGCCGACATATAGAAATATAGCGGTCAACGGCAAGTAGATCAACATGGCGATCCACACCGCTTTTTTAGCTTCCTTTTCGGTGGCGACCGAGCTGTATTTTTGGGTAAAGTTCTGGTCGGCGATGAGGTTGCGTACGTTTTCGGTAATTCCGTAGATGATCATGACCCATACGGTACGGCTGCTTAGGGAAAAATCGGAATCCCCCAGACTGAACTTATCGTCGTCAAAAGCCTTTTGAATCAAATTTTCGGGTTGTGCGAAAACTTCAGAGGTCAGCAAGTATCCAACGAAAAGAATGCCCACGACCATAATGATGGATTGCATGACATCCGTCCAGATAACAGCTTCCATTCCCCCCATTAAAGTGTAGATTATCGTGACGATTCCTACTAGAACGATGACGGTACCAATATCCGCATTGACGAAAGAGGTCAAAAGAAGAGACGATAAATAAAGAATGACAGCAACCCTTCCTACCATAAAAAGTAGAAACGAAAATGCGGCGTACAATCGCCCCCAACCGCCTATTTT
>QIJL01000347.1 GCA_003232435.1 Flavobacteriales bacterium
AGTCTGTAATAATTTCTCCATTTTCTGATTGCTTATCTCCATTTTCTATTTTTTCAATCAAAATGAGCTTTTCCACCAGCTCATCAATTGAGAACTGTTCTGGAAACTTTTCAATTTGCTCTTTAAGTCTTGTTTTTGTCAACATGCTATATTCTCTTAAGAATTTAGTCCAAATATACAATTTTTATTTAGAGTAATAATAGGGTAGATAGTTTTTTTATTTTCAAAGTAACTCATGCTACGTCTGTGTTGCTTTTTTCTGTGCTATGCCAATATCTGATATATATTCCGGCTTCTCATTACAAAGCCCCTTGCGGCTGTAAGGTAAAAAATCAAGTAGCTAAAAATAAATTATAAATTTTATTTGGTTTATAATATAAACTACTTTATATTTGCAGCACATTTAAAAAAATATATCATGGAAAACAAAAATTTAACACCTGAAAGGAGTTTTGAGCTTATCACACAGGTAATTAACGATGCAAAATCAAGGTTTGAAGGAAACGGATTCATTTATGCCTTTTGGGGGCTGCTGGATGCAGTTGCGGCGTTCGGTCAGTTTTTTCTGCTCAAAAACGGTTATCACAGCATTAATTACTACCCCTATTTTTTGTTGCCGCTTGGCGCTATATATACCGGCTATTATTTTTTCAAAAAAGGGCGGGGCAGGCAAAATCAGATTGGCAGGATGGTCTCTATTGCTTGGATAGCTGTTGTATTAAACATATTTATTTTGGGTTTTTTATTACCCGGAATCCTCAGGCAACATTTACTTCCTGTTATTTTAATTCTTGTGGGAATCGGAACCATTGTATCGGCGGGTGCAATTAAAAGCAGGCTCATCCTATACTCGGGAATCGTCATTAACTTTGCCGGATTAGTTTGTTTTAGGCTGGAATGGATTTATCAGCCGTTATTGTTTGGACTTGTATCTGTTGTTGCGATGTTAATCCCGGGCATCATCTTAATGGTCGAACATAAGAAGAGAGAAAATGTTTAAGGATTTAAACCCCATATTACATTCTCAGCTCAGGCTGGCCATTATATCTTTTTTGGTGTCTAATGGAAAGTCGGATTTTAGTGAGCTGAAAAAACTGACTTAGCGTGCAGCTAAAAAAGCTGGAAGAAGCAGGCTACATCGTTCTGAAAAAGGGGTTCTTAAACAACTACCAGCATACCTCTGTAGAAATAACAAAAACCGGTATTGATGCTTTTGAAGAATATGTGGAGGCCATTAAACAATATATAAAATAAATTTTTTAACCAATCAGTTTAAAATTTAAAATAGTTTATAAAACAATCAAATTATGACCCGCTACCGCACGATTGCATCGTGTGGTAAAAAATATATTAGAGTCGTTACAAAATTTTAGAGTTTTTTTTATAAATAAAATATTACCTTTTTTGTTGGAGTGGAAATTACAAATTCCATAACCCAAAAGGAATTTATTTTATAAGTTTTACTGTAGTTGGACGGGTTGATGTATTTATTCGAAATGAATATAGGAATATATTACTCGATAGTTTACGGTATTGTCAAAATGAAAAAATGAAAAGGGAAAAATGAAAAGGGAAAATGGAAAAGGGAAAATGGAAAAGGGAAAAATGAAAAGGGAAAATGGAAAAGGGAAAATGGAAAAGGGAAAAATGAAAAGGGAAAATGGAAAAGGGAAAAGGGAATATTGAATTTTGTTGCGCCGTGCAAGTCTATAAGGTGGGGATTTATTAAGGCGTGTAAATATAAATAATGAAACACCTTTTTAGCAAACCCGCAGGTAATCAATCCTGTCCGGCAAGGTTTTGTCAACCACCGGAAGCGAGTTTTGCATAGTCATCAGAGATGGTGGCATGAAGCGTAAACAGCGACTGCCAAAGGTATGGTATTGAGCTTCGAAAGGTTATTTATGGTTGAAGCATTAATTGTCGATATGATTGGTGCAGCATCAGCGTTGCGATAATGACAAGTAGCGTTGATTCGGCCGGGGTCTGAGGCCACATCAAAGGCAGAAGGTTTGCATGGGAACACGGGAGAGCCTCCCGCCTCCACACGAGAGAGGGTCATTACGGATTGACCCTACCCAAATAGTCCGGGTCTGCCAGGTCAGTACATCCACCTGATAAGGCACAAAGAAAAGCGATGTACCGTGAATGGCATCCATTAGCCGAGGGAAACCGAAGGCAAGGAGAAGGGCGAAGGCAGTCAGTATCTTCATATTACCGGTAGAACGCTGGGAAATCAGTCCTATGAGAGCCAGCAAGTAGGGAAGGGAGATACCTTAAATCGGGACTGTAGTTTAGAAACATTAAATGTACCGGTGACATGAAAGGAATGTCAACAGAAGAATTACAGATAGCAGAGCGTGCAAGGAAACACAAGCAAGAAGCCTTGACAAATCTACATCAGTTCATAGACGAGAAATTGTTACAAGACAGCTATCGCAGCCTGAACAAGAAAAGCGGTCCGGGAGTAGATGGTAAGGATTGGTACACTTACGGTTTGGAATCACAAACACGCATTCCAGAACTATTAGTAGAATTCAAGAGTGGAAAGTACAAAGCGCCCAATATACGCCGGGTGTATATCCCCAAAGGAAAAACAGGGAAACGGCCATTAGGCATCCCCACCATTGAGGATAAAGTACTTCAGGAGAGTGTGCGCAGAATATTAACTCCGATATATGAAGAAGATTTTAAGAGTTTCTCATATGGGTTCAGGAGAGGATATTCAACACACCAGGCCATAGAATATATGTTTAAGGAGGTTAGTTTTAAAGGCTTGCACTATATTATAGATGCAGACATCAAGAACTACTTTGGCAGCATTGATCATGGACTGTTGCGGGAATTCCTTGACCGAAGGGTGAAAGATGGAGTGATACGCAAGATGATAGATAAATGGCTCAAAGCCGACATACTTGAGGATAAACAATTAAGGTATCCAAAGGGAGGCACCCCGCAAGGTGGACTAATATCGCCATTATTGAGCAACATTTATCTTCATTATGTGTTGGATGAGTGGTTTTCAGGACAAATTCAACCATTACTAACAGGAAGAAGTTTTATAGTCCGTTATGCTGATGACTTTGTACTGGGATTAGAAAACGCATCAGATGCCGAACGGGTGATGCAAGTCTTGCCCAAACGATTTGAGAAATACAAACTCGAATTACATCCGGACAAGACCAAACTGATAAACCTGAACAGCAAACGAGGTGAAAGCAACAGAAGTTTCGATTTTCTTGGGTTCACGCATTATCTTGGCAAAAGCCGAAAAGGATATGCAATATTAAAAAGGAAGACAAGTAGCAAGAAACTCACAGTTGCTTTAGACAAATTCCGGGACTGGATAAAGCAGAACAGACACAGGAAACTAAAAGAACTTATTCCTGAGTTAAACGCTAAACTACGAGGACATTACAATTACTATGGCATAACCTTTAATAGTAGAGGAGTCAATAGTTACTTTGAAAGTGTTAAGCGTATTTTGCATAAATGGTTGAATCGTCGGGGAGGGAAATCTGTCTGGAATTGGGACAGGTTTAACAAACTGATTAAGGTCTGGATGCCCTTGTTTAAACCAAAGATTTATCACAGTTATCAAATAGCGAAACCGATTTAGGAGGAACCGTATGCGGGAAAGCCGCTCGTACGGGTCTGTGGGGGAGCGGGGAGGTAACGAACCGCTCTACCCGGAAATCTGCCCGCCGCAGGCAGGTATTGATTAATCCAGCCTGAGGCCGGACAAGCTGAATATTTAATGACGATTTTTTGCCCGGGGAAGCTTAAAATCTCACACCACGCACAGGTTAAAAATGTAAGCCGCTATGTAAAAATATCCAAAAACCAATGGTGTTTTGGATGTAAAGCATCCAATATCCAATTGTGTTTTGTAGAAAAACATCCGATATCCAAGGGTATTATTATATTTTGTGTACCTTTGTCAGAAAAAATGAAACGTTTTTTTGATACATACTTAGATTACTGGAAGGAGAGTCCGAACCGTAAGCCATTGGTCATTAGGGGAGCAAGACAGGTCGGGA
>QIJL01000553.1 GCA_003232435.1 Flavobacteriales bacterium
GGCTGTATCAATGTGGCACTAATGGATTGATAACTGATGGTAAGTATCGCAATGATAAAGGCTATAGCACCTGCAATTAAAAACACCTGCCATCCAATATCTATACGATAGGCGAAATCTTCTAGCCAACGGTTCATCATATACCAACCTATAGGAATAGCGATGGCGATGGCCATCAAAATCAACTTCATAAAATCAAAGGTCAACAACTGATAAATATTTCTGAAAGGAGCACCCAATACCATGCGAATGCTAATTTCTTTTTTACGTTGCTCGACCATAAAGGCCGACAATGCGAAAAGACCCAAGCAGCCTACGAAAATTGCGAATAACGCAAAACTGTTGAAGATTTTCCCCATACGTTGAACGTCTTCGTGCATTTGAGCAAACCTTTGATCTAGAAAACTATAGCTTAAAGATTGGTTTGGCACATTGCTGTCCCAAATTGCACCGATTGTAGCCAAAGATTTCTTAATATTTCCGGAACGGATTTTTATCGCGATCGTTCCAACGTCGTTACCCACCCGTAAGGCTACTGGCGTAATATCTTCTTTTAAAGAGTTAAAATGAAAGTCATCGACGACCCCTACGATGGTAAAATGCTCATAATTATTATCAATTTGCTTGCCCACAGGTTCCTTAAGTCCAAGATTAGAAGCCATTTTTCTATTGATGATAATTGAATTAACAGAATCAGAAGCGAATTCCTTTGAAAAATCACGGCCTTCCACTATCTGCATACCCAAGGTTTTGATATAATCATAATCTATGCGCCAAGTTTGACTCAAGACACCGCCATTTTCACCTACGCCCCCTAAAACTTTAAAAGTGGTCTGATTTCGTTTTGAACCATCAACTGGCCAATAATCACTTTGGGAAACCTGCTGTACATCTGGCAACTGCACGAGTTGCTGCTTAAAATTTTCGGACCTACTTCCTAAAACGCTGGCGCCTTCCAAAATCACAACTTTTTCTTTATCGTAACCTAATTCCTTTTTTAGGATAAAGTCCATCTGTTTGTAGATAATCAGTGTTCCGATAATCAAAATAACCGATGTTGCAAATTGAAAAACGACCAATCCACTTCGTAATTTGCCACTTTTACCGCCTGTTTTTAAACTCCCTTTTAAAACATTCACTGGTCGGAAGGCAGAGAGGTAAAATGCAGGGTATAGTCCGGCAATGACTCCAATAATCAAAGCCGAGATGAATAGAACAGGCATAAACGACCATGCCGCCCATGGCATTACAATGGTCTTTTCAGCCATGGAATTGAATATTGGAAGTAACAGCCATGCGGTTAATACTCCCAATATAAAAGATATGAGGCTAAAGAGAACCGATTCCGTGAGAAACTGGGCTACAAGATTACTTTTGAAAGCACCGACCGTTTTGCGTAAACCGACTTCTTTGGCCCTGTTAGCCGATTTTGCAGTGGACAAGTTGATAAAATTGATACAGGCCAAAATTAGAATAAATCCTGCGATGGCAGCAAACAACCATACAAAACGAAGGTCTCCATGTTTTAATCCATCGGCCATTTCAACATCTGATTTCAGATGGATGTCGCTAACCGGCTGCAATTTATATTCTATACTTTTTAGAACCTCAATAAAAGAAGCATCTCGACCCCTTTGAATTTGGGCAGGAATCACATAGGTTTCCATAATAGAACGCATTTTGTTCTGAAGTTCACCTACATTGCTTTTTTCGTCCAAAAGGACGTAGGTAAAATAGTTTTGAGATGTCCAACTTAGATTGGTATCATCGATGGGCAGCAAAAAATCGAAATCGAGATGCGAATGACTTGGAAAATCCGGCATCACACCTGTTATGGTATAGGGTTTTGAGGCGTTATCATCCAAAATTAATGTTTGTCCCAAAGCTTTTCCACTAGGGAAATATTTTCCTGCTTTCGATTCTGATATGACAATATTTCCTGGTCCCGTTAATGCTTCTTTAAGGTTGCCTTGAATCAACGGAATTTCCAATATCTCGAATATATTCTGGTCGCCATATAAGAAACCTTCTTCAAATATATTCTGAGTTTCAGCACCTGAACGGAATGCTCTTTTTCCACTGGAAGAAAGTGCAGAACCAAATATTTTACCGGCCTTTTTAATTTCGGGAAAATCTGTTTCTAGTGTCTTCGCCATGGGTAGTGGGAAATGGGTGCTTTTTTTTAATTCCCCATCTATTTCAGCTTCCAGTACTACCCTGTAAATTTGGTCTGAATCGGCATAGTGCATGTCGTAGCTCAATTCATCCTTTATAAATAATGTAATTAACAAGCATGCAGCGATGCCTACAGCAAAGCCACCGATTTTTATTACGGTAAAGAGTTTGTCTTTTTTGATGTTGCGCCAGGCTATTTTTAGATGGTTTTTGAACATATTCAATTGACTTTATTATTGATGCCTCCAAAATTTTCGGTTTACTGGTCTTACACGATAATTTTCAATCCATTTTCATGCCATGAAAACAATGTACTGTATATCAGCCATTTGTATCAATATACCTCGAAACGATGATTTTTTTTGTAAAATTATTGTACAGTTGCTGTCCATTATTTTGACATTTATCTAGATTATTTTAATAACCCATTTCGCATAGATCAGGCTTACTGTCAACTTCTTTCTTAATAGGAAATTTGTAACTATTCTGCCGAAGGGCTTTCTCTCCCCCTTTGTCATTCCGAACGAAGTGAGGAATCTCTTGGGAGCGTTAACACAACCTTTCACCTGCATTGAACTGCAAACAGAAGCCTTCTTGCCAATACCGGCATCGGCCACCGATCCCAAAACGGGACCCTAACAAGCATACCTGCCTGTATCGGCAGGCAGGCGTGGGGATTCCTCGTGCCTCGGAATGACAGAGAGGGGCTGAACAGTTACGGAAATTTTGTTTAAAATCATGGAAAGAAACCCTTATTTCCGATTATGAATCGGTTAAAACTTGGCCCTTATGTCGTAATTTTACTTTTCTAAAAATCATTGAAATGAAAAAATATTTGT
>QIJL01000535.1 GCA_003232435.1 Flavobacteriales bacterium
TATTTCGATAACTGACCCGGCTATCATCGCCATGGTCTTGAAGCTTTATCGGCCCTTTTCCGTGAGGTAGGTTCTTGGGCCAACCGATATACGGAGTGGTGCCTTTGATTTCAGTATGATCCTGAATCACAATGCCGTTGTGCATAACTGTAACTGTACCGGATTTTATCTTTCCTCCATCGGCATTGAACTCCGGGGCGTGATATATGATATCGTAGACATTCCATTCTCCTGTAGGAACTGAGGCCATTGCCAAAGGTGGGCCTTGTTTATAGATGGATCCAACCTGACCGTTGACATAGGTCGGGTTGTCATTTTGATCCAAAATCTGAATTTCATAGATTCCGTCCAGAAAAATTCCGCTATTGCCCCTATTCTGATTGTCACGTTGAACAGGTAAAGGTGATCGCCACTCGATATGCAATTGCATGTCTCCAAACTTCTGCTTGGTTTGAATATTTCCGGTCTTGTCGGCAACGGTCATACTGCCGTCTTTGTTCACATGCCAAGGGGCACCCGAAGTACTGTCTTTCGCACTGACCCAACTGTCTAAGCTACTTCCATCAAAAAGTACGATTGCATCACTTGGTGGAGCACTGTTTTTTCCTGGGGCGACAACAGGCACTTTCGGTTCGTAATGTTCTGTTTCTTCCGGTTTGGTAGGCTCAGGTTCTGAATACTCTTCATAAACGATTACGCCATCATCGACTTTCACCATGTTATCGATTATTTCTTCTTTTACTTTTTCTTGACAGGAAAAAATCAATAGCGATAAAATGGCCAATACATAAATGTTCTTCATATTCAATAGTAGTTGAGTTGGGGGTTTTTTATTCCCACCAGTGGGTTTAATACTCCGACGCTTGCGTCGAAATATAAAGATTAGCTCCTTTTAATGCCTCGTGGGCTTGCCCCGAGGTAGTTTACTTAAAGTTCTTTGATCTTGATATTTCGAAAGGCGACGACATCGCCGTGATCTTGAAGACCGATTTTACCAGTCTTGGCTTTTGCAAAACCCTCCCAACCATCAAATTTTGAACCCTTGAGCAAAGCATCTAATTCTTCACCATGGACCGGAAAATTGACAATTTCGGCATCATTTAGTACCACTATGCCCATATTGTTCTTATGGTCAATGGTGATCTCCATTAAATTCCATTCTCCAACCGGTTTGGTGGCATCTTCGGCTGGTGAAACCAAATCGTACAGCGCACCCGCTTGATGTGAAGTCCCATTTTTGCCATCGGGGTGTTTGTCGTTGTCAAGCACTTGAATTTCCATGGCCGAATGATAAGGCTCTTTGAATTTCTCATCTTCAACTACGGCCCAAAAAATCCCACTATTTCCTGTGTCGGCGATTCGCCATTCCATTGACAGTACAAAACTGGTAAATTCCTTTTTGGAAACAATGTTGAAACTGAGACGTTTGCCATCAGCACCTTTACGTTCATCGTCGGTCGGAGGATTAAAAACCATCGCACCATCTTCGATTTTCCATTGTGACGGTGCTTCGCCTCCCATGTAGGCTTGCCATTCGTCTAAAGAAGAACCATCGAATAGTGTAATCCATTCAGAAGCTGATTCTTCGGTACTGGCTGCTTCCACGGTTTCTTCGCCGACTTCACCTACCGCTTTTTCGGTCTTGCTCTTACAGCCAAAAACGAACATGATCGTGAATAAAAAAATCAATATATTTCTCATTTTATATTTATTATTCCCACCAGTGGGTTAAGATCCCGACGCTTGCGTCGAAATATAAAGATTAATTCCTTTTAATGCCTCGTGGGCTTGCCCCGAGGTAGTTTATGACCTACATTACGAGGAGAACACCTTCCCTGCCCCCTCAACGGGAGTATCTATATTTTCAAGTTTAACACAAAAATCAGAACGTACCACTGTTCGCCGCATACTGATTACTGCCACTTCTTTTATGTTCCTAAAATCTTTCTTAGCATTTCTTTGTCCACTTCTGAACCGGCAAAATCATCGAAGGTTTTTTCTGTTGCTTCGATAATGTGATCTTGAATAAAGATGGCACCCTCACGTGCCCCTTGCTCCGGACTCTTGATGCAACACTCCCATTCCATCACTGCCCATACGTCACAACCGTATTGGGTCAGTTTCGAAAAAATCGTCTTGAAGTCGATCTGGCCATCGCCCAAAGAGCGATATCTTCCGGCCCGATCGCCCCAGTCGTTGTAGCCTCCAAAGGCTCCTTTCTTTCCTGTCGGGTTGAACTCGGAATCCTTTACATGGAATGACTTTATAAATTCATGATAATGGTCGATGTATTCGATATAATCCAACTGCTGCAAAACAAAGTGGCTAGGGTCGTAAAGAATATTGACCCTTTTATGGTTTCCCGTGGCTTCTAAAAATCGCTCAAAAGTATCTCCGTCATGAAGATCTTCCCCAGGATGAATCTCGTAACAGACGTCGACCCCTTCCTCATCAAAATGATTTAATATCGGCATCCATCTTTTCGCCAATTCTTTAAAGCCCATTTCGACAAGCCCGGCCGGTCTTTGAGGCCATGGGTGCCAGGTGTGCCATAATAAAGCCCCGGAAAATGTTGCGTGTGCGGAGATGCCCAATCTTCGGCTCGCTGTTGCTGCTTTTTTAACCACATCAATCGCCCATTCTGTTCTAGCCTTCGGATTGTTCTTAACACTGTCAGGGGCAAAATTGTCGAACATCAAATCGTAGGCAGGGTGCACTGCTACCAATTGGCCTTGCAAGTGCGTGGAGAGTTCGGTTATTTCCAGTCCGTATGAATTTACCTTTCCTTTTAGTTCATCACAATAATCTTGACTTTCGGCAGCTTTGTCGAGGTCGATCAAAAAACCTTCCCAAGTGGGAATTTGAATTCCTTTGTAACCTAGATCAGATGCCCATTTACACATTCCGTCCAAAGAATTGAACGGCGCCTTGCTATCTACGAATTGTGCCAAAAAAACGGCCGGTCCCTTAATTGTCTTCATTATTCAGTGCTTCTATTTAGTTGTTGC
>QIJL01000593.1 GCA_003232435.1 Flavobacteriales bacterium
CCAAAAAAGAACAAACTTCCGCAAACCGAAGTTTACGACAATGCCCATGAATTAAAGGTAATCGTGTACAATAAACACGATTTGATTTTCGCCGAAGAACAGGCTGCCCTCGTAAATGAAAACTGTATTTTATATCTACAGCCCGAATGGAGCGTACGCGAAAAAGTAACCCCCTTGATAGTGGAATACGTTATGCAAAACCCCAAATGGAAGGTTTCGCTGCAGACGCATAAATATTTGAATATTCCTTAAATGGAATTCTGAATTCTGAATTCAGAATTTGACCTACCTCCCCCCATTGGCCTGTAGGTCAAGAATGCACTCCGCATCCAATGGAACGGCCGCGGCGGCTCCTTTTGAAGTTTGCTTTTGCAACATTTGAAGAACACTATTTCCGCTCAATGAACAGCCCGCCTTCAATCCGCTAGCACTGACATTTTTCGAACTTGTCAATTGACTTTTACCAGAAGGCCCTCCGAATTGAAGTTCGGCCCGCATTAAACACCCATCTACATTGCAGTGGTTGACCGCTTCGGTATCTTCGTGTTGATTTACCTGGGCCGTTCCAAGATCGACCAAGCCGAACAGATGGCCGAACTCGTGGTTCAACGTAGCCGTTTCGACATCGGCATTGGTAATGAACGGGCTTTTACCGGCCAGTTGCCTTACGGTCGCTTCATGAACGATCATCGATGTATTTCGATAGACGGCGCCAAGTGTTACGAGACCTTCGTCCTCTTCGTCATCCTCTGAAGGGGCATCCGCAAAATAAATATAGATGGCAAGGGTACTTCCGGTATTATAAAGGGTACGGTTCTTACTTTCCAGCTCGGCTATTTCGTCCAAAGTGAGCTCTTCTTCATTGGGCGAGGGAAGTTCATCGTAAACGAACTGTATATCTTCTTTAAAAGTGTACAACTTTAGAAAAAAATCGACAAAATTGGCCATGGCCTCATCTGTGGGCCTAAATCCCTGAACATAATCGATCTCGATGAGCAATTTATCAAAATTGTCGTTAGAAAGAATGTCGTTGGCCGAATCGCCGGTACCTTGAAGATTTGCCGTTTTATCTATGGGGACGGTTTGAGGATCGTTATCGGAGTTTTTGGAGCATGCGCTAAGGATAATCAAACACCAAGCAAGAAAATAAAAGCCGATCTTTCTCATATATTACTGTTTTTGCAACTCTTTGAAGGGATAACGCAATAATCATGCCCACTATTATGTGGTCGGATACAATTTTGCCAAATAGTCGTAATGATCGCCTTTAAATAACAGCTCGCAATGGTACCCGCACTGCCTGGCGGATGAGCATAAGGTATCAAAATCTACGTATAACCATTTAAAAAAATCACTTTTTTCTCCTCTGTACTGCATTTGAAATGCAACTTCTCCGTAATAGTTTTCAACATCAGGAAGGTCATAACCGCCATTTTCGGTTTCGAACATATAAATAATATCACTTGAGTCGAGTAGAATGAATCCATTTGGATTCAAAAGTTCAGTAGTATGGTTCAAAAAATCATTTAAATTGGCCAGACTTCCAACTAGACCTACGCCGTTCATCAACATTAAAAGGGTATCGAATTTTTTGGCCGAATAGTTCATAAAACCTGAAAGCACCACATTTTGAAGCCCTCTACTCTGACAAACCTCTACGGCACCATGGCTACTATCAAGGGCAGTTACGGTAACCCCCTTTTTTTGTAGGTAGAGACTATGACTGCCAGCGCCACAACCGATGTCAAGAACATTCCCTTGGCAATATTCAAGAGCTAATTGCTCGATTTTGGGCATATTTTCATGGTTTCTAAAAAGATAGGGCAGGGGTATTACATCTTTTTCATCCAGTGAAGAGTAGGTGACGATATCCTCGACATAATTTCCCGATTGAAAATCTAACAATGCCTTCCCGAAAATGTCCTTGGCCATTTAATTTGTAGTTTACACGCAAATGTGGCATTTTTGAACCATTGAACTCGTCTTGAGTTTTTCTTTTACCTGCAAATATCACATTTTGCACCCTAATTTTGCTATTTTTAAGTACCGTAGCTACGGCTATGCTACCAAAAAATATCTTCATTAGGGCACAAAAGCCGATATTTTCGGTTCCAAACAAAAACTCAAGACGAGTTCATTATGAAAAAGTCAGCCCATTTATTTTTCGGTCTTTTTATGTTGATGACTTTATTTTCATCCGCACAAGATAAAGCGGATAAAGAATTGGTTGAAACCTATCTTGAAGCCAACGGAAGTCTTGATCAATACAAATTTGCATACGACCAATTGCTGATAATGTTGAACAAGCAGTATCCCAAATCGGAAGCGAATGCCCAAGGATGGAATTATTTACAAGACAACAAAGAAAAAGCAATGGTTGATATGAAATCTTTATTGGCACCTATATATCAACGTAACTTCAGTCAAGCGGATATAAGCGAAATGATAGGATTTTATCAAACCGAAACCGGAAAACAATTGATAAAAGACCGCACTAAAATGACCGAAGTACAAAAGCAAGAACTCAATTCATATTATAGTACCGAGGTGGGTCAAAAGGTTATCGAAAAACAATCGCCCTTGTCGGAAGCAATTTCGGCTGCTTCTGAAAATTGGAGCCGTGATCTTTATGAAACGGCGGTAAGTCTCTTGAAAAGTGAATGATCAACTAAGAGACCTTTCTAAAAGGGCTAGGAAAAAACACTCCGAAAACAAAAAGTTCTTTTCCAAATTAAAGAAAAAGCCACCCAAAAATTTAGATTATCTCATGCAGGATCTGCACAATGCAGAATTCGAACGCACCGATTGTCTTTCATGTGCGAATTGCTGTAAAACTACTGGGCCGCTTTTCACAAATTCAGATATTGGGCGAATTGCCAAATACCTTCGGTTAAAGCCACAGCGATTTATAGACAAATATTTAAGAATTGATGAAGAAAATGATTATGTGCTACAAAGTGTGCCCTGTACTTTTTTAGATAAACAAAATTATTGTTCGAT
>QIJL01000216.1 GCA_003232435.1 Flavobacteriales bacterium
AAGGTTGATTAATTTGGGGAAAACAACGGAAAACAAAAAAGGAGCCAACTGGCTCCTCTTTCTATTCTAGGCGTTTGGCCTTTCGGGCCTCGCGTTTTTCTTTCCATATTTCCAGAAGGTTGCCACCCAACCAATAGGGCACTACGAATACCAATAAAAAAATCATCAGCCAAAAGCCGATCGTAAATATGATCAGGAACAATAGAAAACCCAAATATTGGTCAAATTCGAACATGTGCATTGTATTTGAAGACAAAGATAGTTTGAAAAGAATAAATACTGCAAATCAATTTCAAAAAAATCCTGAAAATATATTTGGGCAGAAGGAATTATATTAACTATACAGTACCTTTGTTTTAGCAAAAATATGAGAAATGAGCTTTAGAATCGAAAAGGACACAATGGGTGAGGTTAAAGTGCCTGCCGATAAGTATTGGGGAGCGCAAACTGAACGTTCGCGTAATAATTTTAAAATCGGTCCTGCAGCTTCCATGCCGTTAGATGTGGTCTACGGATTTGCCTATCTCAAAAAAGCGGCGGCACATACAAATTGCGAATTAGGGGTTTTATCAGAAGAAAAGAGGGATTTGATCTCGCAGGTATGTGATGAAATACTAGATGGAAAGCACGACGATCAATTTCCGTTGGTTATTTGGCAAACGGGATCGGGCACGCAAAGCAACATGAATGTCAATGAGGTTATTGCCAATCGCGCATATGAAATTGCCGGGGGGGAAATCGGCGTGGGCGAAAAAACCATTCAGCCCAATGATGACGTAAATAAATCACAGTCTTCGAATGACACCTTCCCAACTGGCATGCATATTGCGGCCTATAAAAAAATTGTGGAGAATACAATTCCCGGGGTGACACAACTTCGAAACACGCTGGCAAAGAAATCCGAAGAGTTTGCAAGCGTGGTAAAAATAGGCCGTACCCATTTAATGGATGCCACTCCCCTAACCTTGGGACAAGAATTCTCGGGCTACGTTTCTCAACTAGATCACGGAATAAAAGCAGTTCAAAACACTTTGGAACATTTAAGTGAGTTGGCCTTAGGTGGCACGGCCGTGGGAACAGGATTAAACACACCCAAGGGATACGACGTACTAGTCGCCAAATATATCGCCGATTTCGCTGGCCTTCCCTTTAAAACAGCCGAAAACAAGTTCGAAGCCCTGGCCTCTCATGATGCCATCGTAGAAAGTCATGGAGCTTTAAAGCAACTAGCGGTATCATTGAACAAAATTGCCAACGATATTCGAATGATGGCCTCGGGGCCTCGATCGGGAATTGGCGAAATCATTATTCCCGCCAACGAACCCGGGAGCTCCATTATGCCCGGTAAAGTGAATCCCACCCAATGTGAGGCGTTGACCATGGTCTGTGCGCAAGTAATGGGCAATGATGTTGCAGTTTCGGTCGGAGGGACACAAGGGCATTATGAACTGAATGTGTTCAAACCGATGATGGCAGCCAACATTTTACAATCCGCGCAATTATTAGGTGACGCCTGTGTAAGTTTTGATATGAATTGTGCAGTAGGTATTGAACCCAATAAAGAGGTCATCAAAGAGTTATTGAACAATTCGTTAATGCTAGTAACCGCACTCAACACGAAAATCGGGTACTATAAGGCCGCTGAAATCGCAAATACGGCACACAAAAACGGGACTACGTTAAAAGAAGAAGCTATCAGCTTAGGTTATGTCACAGCCGAAGAATATGACGAATGGGTAAGGCCGGAAGACATGGTCGGTGGCTTGAAATAATTTCAACAAAAACAGGGTAAAGAAAAAAGGGACAATCCGTTAAGATTGTCCCTTTCTTATAAATAATGGATAGTGTTTCTTTACTTTAAGGTGAACTTAGAAGTTCCCAATAATTTCAATCCGTCGTCATAAACATTCACCATGTAATTCCCTTTTTGGAACTCACCGGCAGGTTTGTTTATGTAATCGCAAACATCAAGAGATTTGTTCTCGTAGTAGAAGCTAGTTCCTTTGCTATATGTAACAGAGGCTCCAGAATCACTGGTCTTAGAGTAGCTTTCGCCCAAAACGTTTCCTTGGGGGTCCAAAACTTCGACAAAGAACTCCCGATCCCCGGCCGTGGCGATCACGTTATCGGCGACCGTAAAACAGATTTTGAACTTATCGGTAGACTTAGCTCTTGAAGTAGACTTCAATTTTCCGCTTTTTCGTTCTTTTACGGCATCTACATTGAATTTAGACAAGTTCAATGCGGAACCTTTCTCAACAACATCGGCCAATTGTGTATTCTGAACTACCAATGAATCGTTGAAAACGGTTTGTTTTTCCAACTCAACGTAAGTACTGTCACGCTGCATGGCGATCATAGTGTTCGAACGGGTAAGGGAATCGACTTGCTTTAAAAGTTGCTCTCTTTCGGCCTTTAAAACACCTACTTGCCTTCTGTATCTTGACAATGAAGCGATATCTCCTTTCATATTCTTTACAGAATCGATGTACTTCGCAATATTATCACGCGCGCTGACCAATTCTTCGTTGGTAGCATTACTTTCCAAAATAGCTTTGTCATATTCAGACTTCAAACTATTCAAATCTTCAACTACCAACTGCTTCTCTTGAGTCAAAACAGCAGTAGTCTTTTTCTTGTCTTGGTAAAGGCTTACCGTGTAGATGATAGTTCCTAAAAGAACAACGCCTAACAATCCTGCCAAAACTTTCAATCCATTATTATTTTTTGTTTCAGTCATAACGTAAAAATTATTTTTTTTACAATTAGTAAATTTTGTTTGTATCAGTCTATATACGGTTCAATATTCATATTGGATTTTTTGGATGATAAATTAATCTTGGGACTTCTTTGAATATAAAATACGATACTTTAACTTTATAGGTTAGCTAAATATAATGGTTGGACTTGTAAGCATAATACCCTTCGAACCCCAGTATGCAAGGTATTTTCGCGATTTGAACATTGCATGGCTCAAAAAATATTTTTATGTAGAGTGTCGAACTACTTGAAGACTGTAAAAAAAATATTATCGACAAAGAGGGACATATATTTTTCGCGCAATATGAGGGAGAAATCGTTGGATGCTTCTCTTTTATTAAACTATAAGGATAAAAGCTACGAATTAGGAAAAATGGCGGTCGATCCCGAATATCAAGGCCTGAAAATAGGGCAAACGCTCTTAAGTTTTGCAGTGGATTATGCCAAAAGGAACGGCTGGAAACAAATTCTCTTGTA
>QIJL01000061.1 GCA_003232435.1 Flavobacteriales bacterium
CCTTATTGCTTAGTTTTTCGGTAGAAGGATAGACTGGTTGCATCGATATTTTGAGTCCTTTTTCATGATCTTTCAACAATTCCATTTCGGGATGGGGCATTGAAAATTTTCCATTGAACCAATTGCACTTTCCGAAAATAACATAGGGTCTGTTAAGCCTTAAATTTTCACGGATCCATTTTTGCCCGCGGAACCAGACCAACTCCATTTCGCCTGTTTCATCAACAAAGGAGGCAACAAGTCGCTTGCCTTTCTTTTGCTCGACTGTTTTGATATGGATGACTTCCCCGATAATCTGTACATCCGCGTTACTGCGCTGTAATTGTCCGACCTTGTAGTACTGCGTTTTGTCGATATATCGATTGGGGAAGAGATTCAACAAATCTTGAAACGTTTGTAGGGTCTCGGCTCGATTGGGGCCGACTCCCTTTAAGTAAACAATCGGTGTCTGTAGATTGACGTTCATGCGACTAAAATAAAGTAAACTACTGCAACAAAAAAGTCCTCCCTTAATCCCTCCGGAGGAGGGAAACTGTTGCGGTCATGATTTTATACTGTGGATTATTGTTGTCCGATTAAAATTATCCAGATCTATTTAAAGCCTTGCTATTGTTAAGTTTAAAAGGCTTTTAAAATAGGGCGCCTTGCTTTTGGATAATGTAATGAAAATTATAAGACGTAAAATTTGCATATCACTACTAAGCAGGTTATCAATTAGTTACAGTCGCATCTTTGTTCATTATTCTAACAGCGAAGCGGTCTTATATCTTTTACCGGACAACAATGACTGTGGATAGGTTTTAGGAAGTCTTTGCTTTTCTATGAGATAGCAATATGTTGATATTATCAATTTCTAAAGACTTGTTTTGTCTTTGAATCCAATTTTTGACAAACGTGTGTTCCCTCCCGCCAAATCGCGGGGAGGGTTAGGGTGGGGATAACTAAAGTGTTAAATTTGGTTCGGACTTTGCAGTCTCAATACTATGAAACAACTTTTATTTCTCGTTTTTCTTTTGTTTTCTTTCTTGGGAATAGCCCAGCATCAGGATAAGGTTGATTTCATTCGAGCTGAGGTTTCGATTCAACCCATTCCAGAGGAAAAGCAAATTAAAGGTGCCGTTACTTATGAGTTTGATGTTCTAAAGGATGTCGATTCCGTTTTTTTAGATGCAAAGAATATGGAGTTTTCCTCTGTTCGGTTGGAGGGAAAAAAGATAAGATATTCAAATGATGGAAAAATCATTTCTATCAAAAATCGATTTAAAAAAGGAAGGACCTACAGTCTCGAACTTATTTATTCATGTATTCCAAAGCAAGCTATTTATTTTCTAGGATGGGATGATACCATTCAAAGCAATGAACAAATTTGGACACAGGGACAAGGGAAATATACCAGTCATTGGCTCCCCAGTTTTGATGACATGGAAGAAAAAGTTGAATTTGATTTAACCGTAGTTACTAAAAGCGACCTAACTGTAATTGCAAACGGAGAATATTTTTATACATCCACAACCAGAAATAGTGAAAACGATGAATGGCATTTCGACATGTTAAAACCGATGAGCAGCTATTTGCTAGCCTTTGCAATGGGCGATTACAAAAAACAAGAATCAAAATCTGCAAGTGGAATTGCCCTAGAAAACTATTATTATTCGCAGGACAGTTTAAAAGTGGAACCTACTTATCGCCATACCAAAGAAATCTTTGATTTTCTCGAAAATGAAATCGGAGTAGCCTACCCTTGGCAGAATTACAAACAAGTTCCCGTTCGTGATTTTTTATATGCCGGTATGGAAAATACGGGAACCACTATTTTCTCGGATCAATATGTCATCGATTCGACCGCTTTTGTCGATAAGAATTATGTGAATGTAAATGCCCATGAAATGGCCCACCAATGGTTTGGCAATTTGGTAACAGAAAAAGATGGCAACCATCATTGGCTACACGAGGGTTTTGCGACCTATTACGCCTATTTGACTGAACAATATTTATTCGGAGACGACCATTTTTATTGGAAACTATATGAAACTTTAATACAACTACAAGACCAAGTGGATAGGAGAAAAGGACAAAGTTTGCTAGACCCTAAGGCTAGTAGTCTGACCTTTTATGAAAAAGGGGCGTGGGCCTTGTTTATGCTAAATGACGAAATCGGAGATATTGCTTTTAAAAAGGGCATTAAATCCTATTTAGAGAAATATCAATTCAAAAACGTTACAGTTGATGATTTTTTAGAGGAAATGGAATTGGCAAGTGGAAAAAACCTTTCTGGCTTCCGGGAGGAATGGCTGGAAAATAAAAACCTCCCTTTTGAAGATTCTAAAAATCAATTGGCTGAAAATTCTTCCTCAATAAAGTTGTTGTCCGATATGGAAGCCGAACTGAAAACTGCCCAAAGTGACGATATTGATTATCAAAAGTATTGGGACGCTTCCAATTCCATCCACCTAAAAAAGCACTTACTTAAAAATCATGAAGGGTCAATGCTTTTTGATGGTATGAAAAAGGCCCTCGAATCCGATACGATTCCCATCCGTCAGGCACTATTGGAAGCTACGCCCTTTGATGATTTTCTGCCAAAGGAACATTTACTGGGTCTTCTTGAAGATAATAGTTATGTTACCAAAGAAATTGCTTTGTTCAATTTGTGGCAGGGGTATCCTGAAGATAGGGCAAAGTATCTTAAGAAAACAAAAGATGTTGTCGGCTTGCCGAATAAAAATGTACGTTTGATGTGGTTGACCTTGGCTATGCTGACTGACGGATTCAAGTCGTTGAAAACTAAAGAATATTTTGATGAGCTAAGTGGGTATACGAATCCTGAATATTCTTTTGAAATCCGTCAAGGTGCCTTTTTTTATCTTAAGGAAGCGTTTGGTTTCAACGAACGAAGTTTACCGAACTTGGTCAAAGCAACTGGCCATCACTCTTGGCAGTTTAGAAAATTTACCAGAAACGTATTGGATGAATTATTGAAAGATGCGGATTACAAACCACGCTTGGAAAAACTTTCGAAAGAACTAAATTTTGAAGAAACCCGTTATCTAATTAGCAAACTTAAAGAATAATGAGAGCATTGGTCATTTCCGGTGGCGGTAGCAAGGGTGCCTTTGCGGGTGGCGTTGCACAGTTTCTGATTCAAGAGGCGCGCCATCCGTATGATCTGTTCGTGGGTACCTCAACAGGTAGTTTGCTTATTTCGCATTTGGCTTTGGGTAAATTGGATAAAATAAAAGAGATCTATTCCAATATAGATCAAGACAGTATTTTTA
>QIJL01000009.1 GCA_003232435.1 Flavobacteriales bacterium
AGCCCCCGGTAATCGAACGGTCGCCGTTATCTTGCGTGTATTCGAAAATCGGATCTGCCAAATTCGAGTTGTTGCAATCTCCTGAAAAACAATCGGTGCCCTCGAAAAGGTTCCAACCATAGTTTCCACCCAACTCAACAATATCGATTTCGTCTATTTTATTCTGACCGACATCACCCGTCCATAATTTACTTGTTTGAGAGTCAAAACTCATCCGCCAAGGATTGCGAAGGCCATAGGCATAAATCTCACTTCTAAAGTCAGGTTCATTTGCAAAAGGATTGTCTTCGGGAATCGCATAATTCAATCCTGCTTGTGTATTATCGACATCTATCCGCAGAATACTGCCTAAAAGATTGGCCCTGTTTTGGGAATTTCCATCTGGATCCCCTGCCCCGCCACCGTCACCAACCGCAATATAAAGATAGCTGTCAGGGCCAAAAGCTATCTGACCGCCGTTATGATTGGTCTGGGGTTGTGGGATTTCCAAGATCACCAATTCGCTATTTGGTTCAGCCACATTTATATTTGCTTGTGAGACGGTGAATCTTGAAACGAATGAAACAGCAGAATTTGGTGTGTAATAAACATAAAAATGACCATTGGTTTCAAAGTTTTGGTGAAAAGCAAAACCCAACAAGCCCTGCTCATCTGTGGTCGAGATGCTGCCCAGGTCCAAAAAGGTTTCTGCCTCGGAAGTGGATGATTCATTATCGAAAACTTTGATCAATCCACCTTTTTCGGCTACATAAATTTTATTTGAGCCATCATTCGTGACTTGCAAGTCCAAAGGTTGGGAAAAGGATAAATTTGGAAAAGCATTGACCACGGTAATAGTTTTTCCGCATCATTTGAGTCTTGATCCTCGGGTTCTTGCATGTCAGTATCGAGCTCTTCGTTAACAGAATTATCGCCGTTACACGAAAAAATAAAAAAGGACACCATCACCAAAGACAAAATTCTTGGGTATTTCATAGCAAAGGAATTTTTTAAGTATATACGTAGGTTAAATACTAAAAGACTTCAAAGAAAATGCTCTGTCATTGAAGTAATCAGACGAAGCTTTTAATCGCCAGATCATAACTCTGAAGTCCGAAGCCTAAAATAACACCCTTGGCTCCCGAAGAAATATAGGAAATGTGACGAAAATCTTCCCGCTTATGGGTATTTGAAATATGAACCTCGACCACAGGGCTTTCAATGGCCTTTACAGCATCACCGATGCCAACTGAAGTGTGTGTATAAGAAGCTGCGTTGAGTACGATTCCATCATAAGAAAATCCGACTTCTTGAATCTTATCTATAATTTCCCCTTCGATGTTCGATTGAAAATATTCTAACTGAACGTCTTTGAATTTGAGCCGTAATTCCGTGAGGTAATCTTCGAAAGTCTTGTCTCCATAGACTTCCGGTTCACGTTTACCGAGAAGGTTTAGATTGGGTCCGTTAATTATTATCAACTTCATTAGGTAAAAGTATCAAATAGGACACTATAAAAAAAGTCCGTTAGATTGTTACAAAATTAGATATGGTAGATATGCCCAATAGGGATTCTTCGTTGGGAAAGTATATAACACCCCAAGGTTGACAGTAGACCAATCCTCTCCATCCATAATTACATTGGTGTGAGAAAGGTTGATTTCGGCCTGGGTGCCAAAAAGAAATCCGATAAGTGGCTTATAAAAGAATCCCCTTCATTGCCTTCGTTAATCTCAAAGGCCTAAAAAAATTTGAAGGTCATACTCTTGTAGAAAGGGCCAAGGGAACAAATTGTACATAGGGTAGGTTATTTAATACAACGTCTTCGTGAAAGGTCTCTGGAAAGCCGTTTATGAATCCCGCCATGATTCCCAAATCGACCACTTCTCCCAAAGGATACATATAGCCAACATCGAGGCCCGCCCCTAAACTGACGATTTTTTTATTTTCACCAAGAGGCAGTGAACCATTTAGGCCCAGTTTAAAACCTTTTTGAGCTTGCAATGAAAAGGAACTGAGTACTAATGCCAGTTATAAAACTGCGTTTTTCATGGTGTCGTTGGTTATTTGGTCAAATCCCAGAAATTCGGTGATTAAAAACAGAACTCAACAACACTTCAAAAATTGTGTTGAATTGCCCATTAATAGAACATTGAAAGGCGAATCTCAACGAAATAAAAAAGTCCGGCAGAACCGGGCCCTTTAATTTTTTGATTTTGTTAGTTTAAAAAATATAAGCTGCGCCTATCTGAAATACCCCGTTTTTTACCGAAGAATCTTCTACGGTTTTCGTTAGGCCTACGCTGAAACGGCGCCTGAAAATACAAGTTCTCATCCAATCGATACCCACCACCAAAATTTAATGCCACTTGAAAAGCCTTCGTTTTCAAGGTGCTCTGTGCGGCACCGTTCAAATAGTCACTTGCATTGTCACCAAGTACAAAACCTATTTGAGGGCCGAACTCTGCAGCAATTTGCTCGGTAATATGGTATTTTCCCATCAAAGGAACATGTACGTAAACCAAATTCAATTTGCCTGGTCCGATGTCGGCGCCCTGAAATGAAACTATCAATTCTGGTTGGGCATAGATCTCGTCAGTAACGGGAATCTCAACAAGACCGCCCATATATGCACCGATACTAGGGGTTACATCAAAAAAATCTTTATTAACAAAAGTTGAAATGTTGAGTCCGGCTTTCGCGCCAAATCGAATATCACCACTGGGGCCATCTCCGCCGGAGGTGGTCTTGTCTTGAACAATGACTTGGGCATTAACAGTGGTGAAACCGATGCATAATAGTGCAATTAAGAATAAGGTTTTTTTCATAATATTTGGGTTCAAAGATTTAACAATAACTAGGCTCTAGTTTAAAATGGTGTTGATAGTTGCATCTCATATATAGTATGGGTTTACTGCCGTACATGTTTTTATTCCATCATAAAATAACACAAAAAAGAGGTCTTTTAGGTTATAAACCAATTATATCAACACAATACTAAACTACAGCCAATAACTATTTTAAGTCATTCGCCTTTAAGTACATGACGAAAAATACTTTTAACTTTTCAAGTTCTTAGTATACAGCTATTTGCAGAATTCTTGTTTTTAGACCTAACAGGTTTTGAAAACCTGTTAGGTCTTATAAATAACGATTTTCTTAGAATTAGAACAAGAAGCAATAATTATTGTCATATACTTAACATTCGCTTATAAAAAAAATACAACTCCAACATAAAAGTTAGAAGCTCTTACAGATCCAAAACTATTTCCCGGTCCAGAATATCTATTGGTTATTTCTCTAGCAAATCTTGCTTGCACAGCAAGATTTTCAAGTACTTCGTAACCAGCACCGAAGGCTATATCGAATCCGACCGATTTGATACTATCCTCAGCATCCACAAGACTTAGCAAATCTTTTATTTCATCGGCATTGGTCGAAAAACTGAATTGAGGACCGACTTGGGCATACAATTTCTCGATAATATAGTACTTGGCCATTATCGGTAATTGAACATACCCAAGATTACCGGCATTCACATAAAGCAGCTCTGGCTGCACATGGAGTTTTTCAGAGATACCAACATCTCCTGTGGCACCGACAAAAAAACCAAACTTATTTTGAACGCTTCCGCTTGCGATATTAAAACCGAAAGCAGATAGGCCTCCTCTGACATTTGAATTGACAACTCCTCCGGTTACCCCGAATTTAAAGTCTTCTTGGGCTTGTAGCCCTGGTAAAAAAAGAAATGATAAGAAAACGGTAAAAAGTACTTTTTTCATAATAGTAGTGTCTAGTGTTAATACTCAAATAGTGTTAGTACTCAAAGATAAAAAACTTTAATGACCAACTTGTATGCCAAATTGGTATTTTACCGAAATATAGTTATGTCAAGACATAGCAATTAAAACGTAACTGTTCAGCCGAAGTGCTTTCTCTCCCCCCTTTGTCATTCCGAACGAAGTGAGGAATCCCTTGGGAGTGTTGACACTCCCTTTCACCTGTATTGAACTGCAAACAGGGGCAAACAGGGGCCTTCTTGCCAATACTTCGGCAGGCTCAGTACAAGTACCGGCATCGGCCACCGATCCCAAAACGGTATCCGAACAAGCATACCCGCCTGTATCGGCAGGCAGGGATTCCTCGTGCCTCGGAAGGACAAGAGAGGGGCTGAACAGTTACATTAAAACCACAGTTCGGTCCATTACGCTGATTTCGAAGTTTGTGTATCTTTAAAAAATGAAATGGAAGGCTGCCTTAGAAGATTATAAACACTATTTGAAAATAGAACGGGGGTTGGCCGATAATTCGATAAAGAACTATTCTTGGGATATCGAAAAATTGACATTATTTCTTGATGAAAACAATTTAGATGTTACCCCTGAAAAAATTTCAAAAGAAACCGTTCAACAGTTTATTTACGAAGTAGCAAAGAGTGTAAACCCTAGATCTCAGGCACGTATTATTTCCGGGCTAAAGAGTTTTTTCAATTACTTGGTCTTTGAGGATTATAGAACGGATAACCCTATGGACTTGATCGACTCGCCAAAAATAGGTCGCAAACTCCCGGATACGCTTTCCGAAGATGAAATAAATGAACTTATCGGAAGTATCGATCTGTGAACGAAATAGAGCAATGCTTGAAACACTTTATGGATGTGGACTTAGGGTTTCTGAACTTATCGGTCTACGGCTTTCAGACCTTTATTTCGATGAAGATTTTATCAAGGTGACCGGCAAAGGAGATAAGCAGCGCTTTGTACCAATAGGCAATATCAACAAAAAATATATTTCCATTTATCGAAAGGAAGTTCGGGTGCATCAAAAGATTCAAAAGGGATTTGAAGATATTCTCTTCTTGAACCGTAGGGGCAAACAATTGACGCGCGCCATGATCTTTACCATTATCAAACGATTGGCAGAGAAAATCGGATTGCAAAAAAGTATCAGTCCGCATACGTTTCGCCATTCGTTCGCGACCCATTTGTTGAAAAACGGAGCCGACCTACGCGCCATACAACAAATGCTCGGTCATGAAAGCATAACTACCACCGAAGTCTATGTACATCTCGACCGTACCCATCTGGCAGATGTCTTGAATAATTTCCATCCGAGAAGAAAAGATTAGATATATTTGATTCCATTGAAATAATCTTATGAAGAATTTAAAACCCTTCCTGCGGTGTTTCGGAATCATATTGATGATAGAGCTTATAGTGGTCTCTAACCTAGATTGGTGGCAATTCCGAATAATCACAAAACCCATGGTCGTGGGCGCGCTTTTGGTTTTTTTTCTAATGCAAAAAGCAGATAAAAAAACCAGAGTACTGGTTACCACGGCTTTGTTATTTTCACTGATCGGGGATGTGCAATTGATTTATGCGGGGGAATATGAGTCTTTATTTATTGGCGGTTTATTTGCATTTCTCATGGCCCATATTATGTACATTATTCAATTTTCGCGAACTCGGAACAAAAATGTCGGTTTTTTTCCCCCATTACTGGTTTTATCAGCTTATGCCGTCTCGATATTTTGGTATTTAAGTGATTCTTTAGGTAACATGGCCATACCCGTGGCCGTTTATATTACGGTCATCTTAGTTATGATTTTATTCGCTTACTTAAGGGATGATTCAATGACAGATAACAATTATATATATGTTCTTTCGGGCACATTATTGTTTATGTTATCAGACAGTATTGTGGGCATCACAAGATTTAAAAGTGATATTCCTTTTTCTCGCATTCTGGTTATGGGCATCTACGGCATTGCACAATTGCTGATGGTCTTAGGCATACTTAAAAGTTCTCTAACTAGGGTTCATGGAGTTCCATAGCCTTTTTGTTCTTTCTAAAAGGACGGATAATGAGCCTAGCTTCCCTATCGAACCGAATATAGTTGTAAACCCAATTTACGAATACAACTGCGCGGTTTCGAAAACCTATTAAAAAGAAGAGGTGTACGAACATCCAAACAAACCAAGCGAATATTCCTTGAAACTTGAAGTGTTTCATGTCAACCCAATTCGAGTGTCTAAATCAAGATAATCTTTTGGTAAGATTCCCTTTTTAATTTCTGCCAAAGCACCCGCCAATTCCACTCCTATTAGTCCGCCACCGACGACAACAAAATTCATCAAGGCCTCTCGCTACCACAGATCATCGGTTAATAAGGCTTCCTCGAAATTTTCCAAAATCAAACTCCGTAGGTTGAGACACTGGGGAATCGTCTTCATCGCCATGGCATTTTTCTGGATATTGGCATTTCCGAAAAAATTGGTCTTAGAACCGGTCGCCAATACCAAATAATCGTATTCCAAAGAGCCAATATCAGTGACCGCGAGATTTTCTTCCGGTCGAATCTCCAATACCTCCGCTAGCCGAAAATATTGATTTGGTGAATCTTTCTAAATTTTCCGAAGAGGGTAGGCGATCGAATCTGGCTCCAGACCACCCGTAGAAACCTGGTATAGCAAGAGCTGAAAAGTATGGTAATTATGACGGTCGATCAATACGACCCGAACTTCTTTATTCTGTAGCTTTTTGGCCAATGCCACCCTGCCAAAACCACCGCCGATAATAACCACTCTAGGGAGACCGGACTTGGGTATATTCATATCGAATTATTGTACGCCATATAGCTCGGAAAGACCTCTAAAAGTCATTGTTTTTGCTATCTTTAGCTCTTGCATATTTCTTTATGTAATAACATGCGAACACTAACTGAACTCGTCTTGAGTTTTTGTTTGGAACCGAAAATATCGGCTTTTGTGCCCTAAGGAAGATGTTTTTTGGTAGCATAGCCATAGCTACGGTACTTAAAAATTGCAAAATTAGGGTGCAAAATGTGATATTTTGCAGGTAAAAGAAAAACTCAAGACGAGTTCACTATACAGAAACAAAATTTTATGAAAAAATTATTTCTTTTAGGAGCTATTGGCATTCTGTCGATTTGCTCGACCAACGCGCAGAAAAAAGTTGCCGATGTAATTTCAAAACTTGATGGACAAAGTGAAGGTTATGGAGCTATCGCACAAGAAATTTGGAATCTTGCCGAAATGGGCTATCAAGAGGAAAAAAGTAGTGCCCTTCTACAAAAGACCCTGTCGGATGCAGGATTCAAAATCGAACAGGGCGTAGCAGGAATTCCAACTGCCTTTATTGCGGAATATGGCAGCGGCAGCCCCGTAATCGGTATCATGGGCGAATATGATGCCTTACCCGGACTTTCGCAGGAAGCTGTCGCCGACAAAAAGTCCGCTGGTAAAGTTGCAGGCCATGCCTGCGGACATCATCTTTTTGGCACTGCTTCGACAGCCGCTGCGATTTCCGTCAAAGACTGGATGACCGCGAACAAAACAAAAGGCACGATACGTTTCTACGGAACTCCGGCCGAGGAAGGCGGATCCGGGAAAGTATATATGGTACGTGCGGGACTTTTCGATGATGTCGATGTAGCCCTGCACTGGCACCCGGGTTCTCAAAATTCGGCCAATGCCGG
>QIJL01000629.1 GCA_003232435.1 Flavobacteriales bacterium
CAAAGTCCGCCATCCGCCAACTGGTCGGATTGCGTTAATATTTGAAAAGAAAATCCGCCATTTGGCGGATGGCCAAGTGCAAGACCGAAAGGTCGGTCCTTCGAAATCCCGTACTAACCATAGCCGAGACGTAACCCACCCGTAGTGCATTTGGCAAAATATTCCGGAATTTGAACTAAAAGAAAGAAATGAAGAAAATAAATCGAATAATGACGAATATCTTTCCGGACAATTTAACAGAAAGTCGGGATTTTTACACAAAACTGTTCGATTTCAATGTGGATTATGATGGTGATTGGTTTATTCGCCTAATCTCAAAAGACAAACCGCTCTATTGCGCATAAATCATCTCGAACTAGAAAACCAAGGGGTTCTTTTACTTTTTTGTCATTCCAATATGCTGAATGCCGTCTTCTAGATACCCCTCGCCTACTTGTTCAAACCCCAGGGAATTGTAGAATTTTTTTAGATAGGTCTGTGCGGATAAATGAATAACCGCTTCGTCAAAGTGCTTTTCCACGGCCTTAATAGAAGTCTCCATGATTTTTCTTCCATAACTATACTGTCTTTGTTCCTTCTTCACCAACACCCTGCCTATGCTTGCCTCTTTAAAATAATCTCCAGGCGCAAAAATTCTCGTATATGCAACCAATTCCCCTCCTTTTTCGCCTAACACATGCAGCGCATTTTCGTCCATTCCGTCCAAGTCTTGATATACACAGTCCTGTTCGACCACAAAAACCTCTATACGTAGCTGAAGCAATTCGTAAAGTTCTTTTTTCGAAAGTTCTTCAAATGTTTTTACACTTACTTTCATCAGTCTTGAACAATGGTTAGCTTGCTATCACATTTACCGAACTCAGGTTGAATATTGACGTGGTTTATTCCGTGATGATGGTTCAATTCTCCTTCTATTTCCTCTAAGATAGCGTCAAATTCAGAAAGTTTGATGTCGTCAGTAAAAAATCCTCGGGGAATTAAGCCCAAAGAGATTAAAATAATGGCGACTACAATCAAGGTTGCCGCATTTACAAAAGCAGTGATGATCTCCGCTCTTTTATAGCCGAAAGCCTTATTCGTGGAAGCCTCCCTCTTCGAAAGTATTGTCGCAATATAACTTATGATCAGCGAAGGTACATCGCGAAAGTAGCACATCGGAAAGTAACGAGAGGCTTCCCGAAACGATTCCTCCTACAGCCTGAGCAACTGTTATCAAGGTGTTTAGGAAAATGGAAATGATGAGATTTCTTCCCTTTAAATCAGGATTCGAATGGCTGTGATTATGGTTATGCCATGAGAATGTGCCATAAATTAGGTGCAGGGTATTTTCTCTATTCGTCGTTCGTGTCTTCCTCCTTCAAAATTGGTGTTATAAAAAGTCTTTACCATTTCTAAGGCCTGCGGCAAGGAAATAAAGCGGGCGGGCAGGCTCAATATATTGGCATCATTATGTTCTCGCGCCAACTGCACGATCTCTTTGTTCCAGCAAAGCGCTGCCCTTATTTTTTGATGTTTGTTGGCCGTCATCGACGCCCCGTTACCGCTTCCGCAGACGATTATTCCAAAATCTGCTTTCCCTTGTTCGACATCATTCGCGACCGGATGGATAAAATCAGGATAATCTACACTGTCAGTGCCATCGGTGCCATGGTTTTTCACCTCTGCACCCATTGACTTTAGAAGTCCAATGATAGCAAGTTTGTACTCCGTTCCGGCGTGATCGTTTCCTATGGCAACTTTCATCCTTATGGGTTGGGTAATGGATTTCCTTACAAAGGTACGAATTGGATAGCTACACCACAAGAAACCGTACCTTTACAACAAATAGTTTTGTTTAAGGCGAACACCTTGTTAATTTGTTATAGATAACTATACCTAGAATTGTTGAAAACATCCACATAAAAATTGACTTCTCCGTTTTGTGGATCTGAAATTTTAGTGATTACAAAAAATATCGCTCTGTACGAAAATTAGTTCTAAGTTTTTAACCCAAGTTTATTTCCTATTTCCTACCAACAACTAACAATGTCCAGCAATTTTATTTTCAAGAAAAACTGTTGATAGGGGTTATTAATATAGGTTGATAAAAAATCTAATGTGCTGGTAATTAACGTTAGTACAATTTTAAAAAATGTAGATAAAGTATAAAAACGGTTCATAGCAACTATTTTGAAGAATAGTTATCGCAACTATGAACAACCTATCATAACCAACATTTTTTTAATTGATTTAAAAGAAAAATAATATATATGTAATAATTGTTGATAAGGTCAACTGAAAACAGCGATGGATTATAAATCACTATTTTCGCACAAATAAAATTTTTAATGTCAAAGAAGAAAGAGAAAGCAAAAAATCATAGAAATAACGAAATAACAAAAGGCATTTTCACGGTCTTGGAAAAGGAACCGAAGAAAACCTTTAATTATAAACAAATAGCTTCAAAATTAGGATTGGATAACACTCAAGATAGAAATCAACTGATCAAAAGATTAGGCCAGTTAAAGGAAAAAAAGAGAATACACGAAGAAGAAAGAGGTAGATTTAAGGCTATTGAAAGCACAAAACCCGGACTTACCGGAAGGGTTGATATGACGGGTAGAGGTAATGCCTATGTTGTCTTAGAGGATTCGGAAGATGATGTTTTCGTTCCCGTCAATAAAATCAACAAAGCTTTTCACGGAGATACCGTTGAAGTACATATCTATAATAGAAGGAACGGTAAAAAACCAGAGGGTGAAATCATAAGGATTTTAGAACGTTATAAATCCACTTTTGTGGGGATTTTGGATATGCAAAGAACATTTGCTTTTGTTCGGCCCACGAATGTAAAAATGTACACCGATATTTTTATTCCCAAGGACAAAATAGGAAAGGCCAAAAATGGAGAAAAGGTAATCGTTGAAATCGAAAATTGGCCCGATGACGCAGATTCTCCGATTGGAAAGATCGTTGAAGTTCTAGGAAAACC
>QIJL01000052.1 GCA_003232435.1 Flavobacteriales bacterium
GATGAAAAGTGGTTGGCCTACCCTGTGCAACGTGACGAACAGGAATCGCTCGCTCCACTTGGAGTGTTGCCGGCAATGTCTTTTACCCCTGACAGCAAAAACTTGATCGCCTCTTATGGAGGAAAAATATATTCGATTTCTTTGGATGGAAATGTTGCAACCGAGATTCCATTTTCTGTTGATTTGAAATTGGATATGGGTCCGAAATTGACTTTCAAATACCCTATTGAGGATGTTGAGGAAGCCTTGGCAACCCAGATTCGGGATGCAAAACCTTCACCCGATGGAAACAAACTGGCATTTACTGCTCTGAACCGCTTATACTTGATGGATTTCCCCAATGGAACCCCCGAACGCGTGACCCAAAACGACTTTATAGAAGCGCAACCTGAGTGGTCGCCTGATGGCAAACATTTAGTTTACACAACTTGGAAAGAAGGCGGGGGGCATTTGTACAAGGTAAATGTAGAAGGCCGCCCTAAACCGATTCAATTGACCCAAGAACGGGGCCTGTATACGCACCCTGCTTGGTCGTATAAATCGAATCGAATCGCTTTTCATAGAGGAAGTACGCAGTCGTTTCAAGATTTATTAGGATTGTATTCGAGCAGAATGTTCGAAGATCTGGTCTGGATTTCTTCTGAAGGTGGTAGTATCAATTATATCGATAAATCAAAGGGTAGAAATATCCCCAATTTCACCAAAGTTGATAATCGGATTTATCTGAGCAATCAAGAAAAAGGAACCTTGTTGAGTATTCGATGGGACGCCACCGATGAAAAGGAGCATCTGAATTTAAAGGGAATCGTTACCTATGGCTCACAAGATATTTTAGGAGAGCACGGTCTACTTCCTTCTGAATATGAGGTCGATGAAAAAGATAAATCCTCGAAACCCGATTTCATTAAGATTTCTCCCGACGGAAAATCGGCAATGTCAAAAATCAACAATGACGTTTATGTGAATACCATCCCCAGATACGGAAAAACTCCAACGGTCTCGGTGGCAAAAGCTGAGAGTGCAGCTTTCCCCGCCATGAAATTGACTGTAATCGGAGGGGAGTTTCCTACCTGGTCTGATGACGGCAAAAGTGTACACTGGTCATTGGGCGCCAGTCATTTTAAATACAATCTGGCCGCGGGAAAAAAATACAACGATAGCATTGCTGTGATCAAAAAGAAGAAAGCGGAAGAAGCACTTGATGAAATTGAAAAAGTAAAAGATTCTACAGAAGTGGGGGAGAAGGTAGATGGGCAATACCCGAAATTCAAGGCAGCGGAATATAAAATCAATGTTCGTTACAAAAAATACAGTCCGAAAGGGAATTTGCTTTTAAAAGGAGGTCGCATCATTACGATGAAGAGCAATAAAGAAGTCTTCGAGAAAGGGGATATACTTATCGAGAACAATCGGATTAAGGCCGTGGGTCCATCAGGAAGTCTGAGCGTTCCCAACGGAACAAGAGAAATCGATGCTACGGGTAAAACGATAATACCGGGCTTCGTTGATGTACATGCACATTTGCGCCCGGCCTGGGGTATCCATAAAAATCAGGTTTGGATGTACGCTGCGAATTTGGCCTATGGGGTGACCACAACACGGGATCCACAAACTGGTACGACCGATGTGCTTTCGTATTCCGATATGGTAGAGGCCGGTATGGTCGACGGCCCAAGAATATATAGTACAGGTCCGGGACTGGGTTATTGGGGCTATAATCTGGAAAGTTTGGAACATACCAAAGAAGTCTTGAAACAATACAGTGATTACTTCGATACCAAGAGTATAAAAATGTACCGCGTTGGTAATCGGCAACACCGACAATGGGTTATCGAGGCGTGCAAAGAATTGAAATTGATGCCGACCACAGAAGGAGCGCTCAATTTTAAATTGAACATGACGCAGTTGTTAGATGGGTATCCCGGGCATGAACATTCCTTCCCCATTTACCCGATCTACAAAGATGTGATTCAGACCGTTGCAGAATCAAAAATGGCCGTCACCCCGACTTTGCTGGTAGCCTACGGCGGACCTTGGGCAGAGAATTATTTTTATTCGCGAGAGAATGTTTGGGGCGATGAAAAGCTGCAATATTTCACTCCCTATGAAGAACTTGCCAAAAAGAGCCGTAGAAGACCAGGCTGGTTTATGGAGGAGGAACATGTCTTTAAAAAGCATGCGGAGTTCATGAACGATTTGGTCAAGGCAGGCGGATTGGCCGGAATCGGTAGTCATGGTCAATTGCAAGGCCTTGGTTTTCATTGGGAACTTTGGGCGGTAGCAAGTGGTAGTATGCACTATCATGATGCGCTACGCGTGGCAACAATTATTGGGGCGGAAGCTTTGGGCCTTGATGGTGACCTCGGAAGTTTGGAAGCAGGCAAATTGGCGGATATCGTAATATTGGAAAAAAATCCATTGGAAGATCTACGAAACACGAACACCATCTCGCATGTTATCAAAAATGGAAAGGTCTACGACGGCAATACTTTGGATGAAGTCTGGCCGAAAGAAGCAAAGGCCGAAAAATTCAACTGGCAAACAAAAAAACCTGAAGGGCTTCCGGGTATAAAAAAGTAAAAAGAATTGTTTTAAATAATTTAAAAACACTATTGTCCGATTAAAAAATCACAAAATCCTTTAAGCCCATAGATGGTGGTAGATTAGAGGTTTTATCTAAAGAGACCCCTTGCTTTTTGTGTTATTTAAAATATGAATATCACAAAAAAATATTTTGATTGAACATCACAATATCAACCTAGTACAGTCAAGCCTGCCCGCCTTTGGAGGGTCTTTTGTCTAGTCTCTAATAGCGCAGCGGTCTTTGGTCTTTTACCGGACACTAGTGATTTTTTATATACATTGTTGTCATTTCGCTGTTATATTCGATCTCATTTAGTAAAAGTTACATTAATTAATCCATGATATAGTCTTCAACTTCTTTTCTCCAAGATTTGTATGAAATTTTT
>QIJL01000243.1 GCA_003232435.1 Flavobacteriales bacterium
CGAATTGAGACCATCGTGATGCTGTTCGAAATTTTCGTCCAGAATGATGTTTTTTAGCAAGCGATTCAAATTCATGTCTCGGCACTAATTTTAATATGGTTGATAACAGTGTATTATGATGACTCATGGTCTGATTCTCCGAGTTGATTCAATGTGTTACGCTAAACCCATTATCTCAAATCGATATAGAATCAGGCCATTTTTTTCTACTTAACGGGACACCAGTGATGTGGTCTGCAACAAAATTAGAAAAACTATGAAAAACATGCGGAACAAAATATTCTTTTTCCTGATGTGAGCGGTTTAACAATCTCTATCCATTTCACCAGAGCTTCCTGAATAAGCGGCATAATGCGCGCAGCCCTCGCAATGCCTGTTCTGAGATCCAACACGAGCTGGGAGAGTGACGCATCGTCCCACTTTTGCGGAATACTGGCGTGATTAAAAAACGTGTCCACCCATGCATGAATTAGATGTTTACGGTCAGAGGGAATTTTAGAAAAATTTTGCATCAAGATATTTGAGTCAATCTGTGCTGCAGAGGAAGTGAGTGGCTGAAAGGCAGAGAGAAGGAGGGGGCCATTTTGTTCAAGGACACTTGCTTTTCTCATGATTTTACCGGCACGTTGGTAGTCGTAGTGTTCTAAAATCCATTCTGCCATCGCCTCCGGCTTCATTTGCATTTTCGGAGCGGCGGTCTGGATGAGAAAATAGGTTACGTGTAGTTCCTTTTTTGGGGTATCCCGATTTGTGTGTTTATCCAGTTTATGTGTTCTGCCAAAAACTTTTAAAATCATCTCAATGTACAAATTTTTCTTGAGTGCTGTGGGACGTGATTTAAAAAGAATGTAACTGTAGAGTCCAAATCCACTTTCTTCTTGCTGACCTGCTTCCAAAAAACTGTGTTTTTCAAGAAGGGGTTGAAGAGAGGCAGGTTTCCTTCCTCCACCCTGAAAAGCGGAGCCGCACCCTGAAAGTAGGGCGAAGATGACAATTAAGAGCCAAGCAGAATTTTTCTTCATCATCTTATGACATCCTTTTTTTATTTGGAATCGTAGCTGTACATGATTTTTATCGATCTCTATTAGCACTTAAGGAGTTTTTTCACAATGAATACTCCGACAAAACTGACAAGAAGTAACAAAGAAATTTCATTAATTGTCACGGGCACTTCCGGTGTGAACAGATCCAATATCAGGAAGAAAACCAGGGTGAGTATGACACTGATCATCGCAGAGCTTAAAGAAATTTTTATCAAGGGTAGACCTTATTTTTGTCGGGCATTATCTTGTCGTGTCTGAGACGTGTATGGTTTGAATCTCATTTTTTTTTGTTTGGGAGCGCTCATAACGTGCAATTGCAGCATTTTTATTATTTGCTATGTTCTTAAATCGCGTATTCCCATTGGGGTGAATTTTGAAATAGTCAAATAGACTTGAACCCTGTTCTTTAAAACGGAGCCAGAGACCCAGTGTGTCGTTTGGGTGATACCCTGCATCGGCCGCAATAAAAAGCCCTTGGACGTCGGCAGCTTTTTCGTGATTGCGAGTAAACCTTGCATCCTCCAATTTGCTGGCGATGCCCAGCCCTGCTAATACTGCGGCGATGACTTTCGGGTCTTGTTGCTCGATATTTTTCCAGGAAGCCATCGTAAGTACCCCTGCAACTCCGATCATTTTTAAGTTTTTTTCGATGCGTTTTATCGCATGTCGTTCAAGGAGATGTGTGATTTCGTGACCGAGAACTGCTGCCAATTCTGCATCATTTTTCACAAAATGTTCAAAAATTCCTGTGTAAATGAGAATTTTCCCGCCCGGCCAGGCAAAGGCATTTTCGGTATCAGGATCGTCGATGATATTTAGTGTCCATTTTATTTTTTTTGCAGACTTCCCATAGATCGGTGATTCTTCGACAGCATTTTTGAGTTCTAAAAAAACGTGTTCTATTTGCTCAAAACGTGCTCCTTTTGTGAGAAGCTTGTTTTCTTTTCGCGCTTTTTCGACCTTTGATGTATAGATCTTCTCTACAACTGGATTGAGACTTCTATCGTAGATCCAATCCGCCGGGCTTGCGGACTCACCCGCACTGGCCGGTAATATTTTAGCGAGATCCTTCGGGATGAACTTCCTGACATTTTCCGGGAGGAAACTACAGCCGCTGAATAAAAAGATAAACAGGACAAACATGACACTCAAAGAAAAATAATATCTGTTTTTCATATGGGATCTCCTTATTTTTGGAGTCTTCAGAATATTTTTTCATGGATCAGGAATACCTTATCTCTCTTTTATGTGCTTAATTATTGCTGTCCCGTTAGATTTATGGCGAATATAGGTTTTCCCCGCCATTGTAGATGTCAGTTTAATTTTTTAAATACAGATCTCCCTATTAGTCCTATGCGGATTTTTGATTTGATCAATAAGTCAATGGGATAGCAGTTAAAGCAAAACCGCATTGGACTATTTTTTAAAGGAATAAGGTGATTCTATTTTGATGTGTTGAAAGAGTCAATCCCCCCATTTGAGGGGGGTAATTGATTAAAGGAACCTCTGATTAAGTCTGGGTTGAGTTTTTCTAGAGATAAAGTTTTCAGATTCAAGGCGTAAATTGCGGAGAATAGCCCGCTATTCTCAAGGTTTCCACCAAAAGTAGGCGCTTTAGCGACACAGAAGCTGGGAATTTTAGCCTCGAAAAAACAATTCATGACTTGATCAGAGGTTCCTAAAGTCGATTGATGTGTGTGTTTACCCAAGGCTTATATGGGCTGACTCTTAAAATATGAGTTGAGTTTTTGTGATGAAAGAAAGGCTTTGTGAGTGTTTGAAATCAATCTCATGCTTGTTGGGTCTCTCCAGGTTAGAGAGACCCAACAAGCATGGCGATGAATTGCTTAGGATTTTTCCAGATGTTTTTTTAACATGGCGTTCCCTGATATTTTGGGGTTGCTTCCTCCTAAATCATTTGCT
>QIJL01000276.1 GCA_003232435.1 Flavobacteriales bacterium
GAAAAAATCTCGAATCTTCATATCTATATCGTTAATAATCAATAAGATACGGAATATCAACCGTATATGCAAGGAATCCGATAGTCATATAAAGTTTTGTTAAATCGATATACGGATGTAACATTCTCATTTTTGAAACGTCTTTTTAGTAATTCATCAAATCATCAATTAATATTAATCATCAATTAAAACGAAAGTCATGAAAAAAATCAGTTTAGTTCTGGTAGCTGCAATGCTACTTTTCACAGGAAGTATTTTAGCAAACGATGTTAAGGACAATGATCCTGCAAAAAGCCTATCTGCCCAGATTACGGAAATACTTAATAACAACGACTTTTCCGAAGAGGTAATCGACGAGTCGGCACAGGTCAGGTTTACCTTGAATAAGCAAGGGGAAATAGTTGTTATGTCCGTTGACACCGAAAACGTCGAACTTGAATCATTTGTAAAAGCTCGTTTGAACTACAGGAAAGTAAAGGTCGATAACTTGGAAGAGGGTAAATTGTTTACGGTTTTCATTCGGATTGCCGGCTAAAAAACCGTTGTACAAAATCAGAAAGATCCTGATCCGGAATTTATTCCTGATCAGGATTTTTTTCCTCCAGAACGGCGGACAGGCTTGTTCTTATATTTTACGTAACTGATATCGACCTTTTTCTTTGGGTTTGATACAATGCTTCCAGATGGTTTTTCAGTTTTGTTCAGGGTTGTTTCCCCCAAAAGTACCTCCCCGGGGTTTTTCGGATTTTCCTTTGTTCCTCTGAGGTGTATTACCAATCCATTTAAAAAATTTCTCAAGATTTGATCGCCGCATTCGCGATAGTTGGGGTGGTCTTCGTTCCTGAAAAAAGCACCAAGCTCGCCTTTTGAAACCTTAAAGTCGACCAATTCCAATATTCGCAAAATATCGTCATCGCGAAATCGAAGGGCTACCCTTAATTTCTTAAGTATATCGTTGTTCGTCATAGAATCGTTTAATCGTCTGTGCAAAGTAAATCATAGCTACCGTAATTATCCGATTTTCAGTCGATTATTTATACGAAAGCCATGAATTTATAGTTATTAAAGTAGGTAACCCCATAAACCCGTTGACATGAGTTCTTACAAGGAAAAACTTAGTATTTTATCCGAAATGATCGCATTTGCCAAAATCGACAAAACGGTCAAAGAGCCTGAATACAGCTTTCTTCTGAGCATCGCAACGCAATTGGGTGTAGATCGAGAGACTTTTGATTCACTTTTTGAAAAGAATACCGAGCATATCATTCCCAAGTCACAGGCCGAGCGTATTCTGCAATTTCATCGGTTGGTACTTTTAATGAACGTTGATGATGAGCAACATGAGGTCGAAGTGGGTAGACTCCACAATATCGGGCTGGGTATGGGTTTGCCACCATCGGCGATAGAGCAAGTTCTCTCTATAATGCACCAGTATCCCAATAAAATTGTACCACCGAACGTTCTCATCGATATCTTCAAGGCTCACTATAATTGATGTCAGCTCTATGCTGATTTAGGTTGGTAAGTGGTCAGTCGTTAGTCGTTAGGAATAAGTGATAAATGCCTGTCCGCCGTAGGAGGAAAAATAAAAGTACCCGTTATATACTCCTGCCAAATGGAAATCCGAAATTTCTACTTGGTCTTTTCCCCCATGCCTTCGTTAAAATTTATCGCCGTAGCTGAGGCTTTTGCCAATGCGCCAGCTGGCTCGTTCGCTAAAAATGTCTGCAAGACATTTTCTTAACCATGAGAAAAAATCCCTGCCTTGATTCTCCCGAATTTCCATTTGGCAGGAGTATATTTAGCATAGAACCACTATTTTTCAACTTCTAAACTTTTTTTACGTTCCGGTTTTTTTTATAAGGTTTATGAGTTTAAAAAGTTTAGTTGTAGTTGCATTAAACCTCTAAACTTAAAACTCCTAAACTATTTCAAACTCCTAAACTACTTTTAGCCCCTAAACCATTGTTGTCCGGTGGAGGTCTTACCGGCAAATTCATAAGCCTTTTTCCTCCTATGGCGGACAGGTCTGCCGGCGGGCAGGAATTTACCCGTTACAAACAACATAGAGCCTTAATGCCTTCTTTACTTAGACGACAATATGTCATGTTATCGCTATTGATTTATGTCAAAACGGCAGTAAATCTGCATTGGTATATAATTTGCTTTCTGATTGTTGCAATTGAAGTTTAACAAATAAAACATATATCATGAGCATCGTAAGAAGAAATAATTTGGTATTTCCTTCCTTAATGAATGAAATATTCAAGCCTGATTGGTTCGGCGGATTGGAAAATATGAATTCCAATATTCCCTCGGTAAACATTAAGGAGAATGAAAAAGATTTTGAGATTGAATTGGCGGTACCTGGAAGAAAAAAGGAAGATTTCAATATCGAGATCGATAACAATGTTCTAACGATTTCTTCGGAGGTCAATTCCGAGAAGGAAGTCTCGGAGGAAAATTATACTAGAAGGGAATTCGTCTTTTCGTCTTTCAAAAGGGCCTTTACGTTGCCTGAAACCATTGACGAGGAAAAAATCAAGGCTGACTACGTGGATGGGGTATTGAGCTTTACGCTTCCCAAACGAATGGAAGCATTGCCCAAGCCAAAAAGGTTGATTGCCCTGAAGTAAGAACCTGCCGGACGGCCGGTTAAAGAAATTATGTTTTGGTTGTCGTCTTCGACATTTAATTCATAATGCCCGCCTGCCGGTCAGGCAGGGTTGGTTAAGTTGGTTAGTTGGGAAAGCGTCTCCGTTCTTGGAGGCGCTTTCTTGTTTTCTTGAATTATTAAAAATGACAAGACGGTTTGGTCGTTTCATTGGTCACAATCGTTAGTTGAAACCCTGCCTGCCGGCAGGTTAGTGCAAGATTTTCAGTTTCTAAAACACTTATCGTTTCTTTTTAGCCAGAAGCCCGATGTGGGAAGTTGGAAGACGATCGCTTCCGACTTCGGTTTTCCGACAAAAACGGATATTTAAAAAAAACGGATTTCATTCGTAAAAAAATCCCCGCCTGCCGGCGGGCAGGTATGTACTTGCAGTGCAGAGTGGTTTAATTTTCAGGGTTACAAAGTTCGCCATCGATCTGTATATTAAAAAACAGTCTCTTAATCGTGTAGTAGCTTTTACCAAAAGAGTAGGGGAGTACCTTTTAGATTGATCGTCTACAGATCAAAAAAAACTGATACGTTCTGAAAATTGAAATTTTTTTTGTTCGAAGATCACTTCCATAGATTTTCGATTTACAAAGAATTCCATCTACTCAAAACATGGTTTTTGAGACAGGGAAAAGTGCTAAAAAATGATGTGAAAATTGAAAGAAAAAATAGTAACTTCAAGGAAGAGAAAAACTTATAATCTTTGATTTTTATTCAAAATTACTCAATATTCATTATTTTAGACAAGTCTAAAAATATTCATAAAATATTTAAGTCCAGATATTTAAATCACATTAATTAAAATATACATTTCAATGTATGAATTTTAGGTATTTTTTGACTAAAAAACAGGATTTCAATAAAAAAAGTAAAAAAATTACCCTCGGCCAAGAGGTTTTCAGGTGTTGTTAAAAGTATTTTTTCAGCTGTGATTCGGCTGCAATATACCCAAAGGAATTCCAACTTTTTTGGGCGACCAATTGTTTCAATTTTTCTTTTGCGATTTCTTTTTCCCCATTATAAAAATACCAATTGGCAATACCATATTTTATGCCATCCGACCCTGGCGTTTCCGTCAGATTTTTTTCAAGTTCATCTAAACTGATTTCTCCTTTGTAAAAAAGACAAAGTTGATGGTAAGCAACATTTTCGATAATATCCATTTCACTGTTTATGGGTTCGAGGTATTTTTTTGTGTCCTCTTCTCGATTTAATAAGTTCAAAATCATATAAATCCAATGCGTGGCCGATACAATACTGTCTGGTTTATCTCCGGTCGCCAAACATTTTATATAGGCGCCAAGCGCTTTTTCCAAATCCCGGTTCAGATAGTGGGCTAGACCAAGATGGTAATAAATGTTTCCGTGCAATGTACTTACGGGAGTATTTCTTGCGTTCGGCATACCGTCGGGTTCGATTTGGTTTGGCTTATCTTCGATTAGTTTTGCCGCTTTTTCATAATCCTTTACCGCAAGGTCAAATTTTCTAACAGTTATATAGCGATGCCCCCGATGTCTATAAAGACGGGCATCATCAGGGTATTTGTCGATACCCTTCGAGAAAATGTCGATGGCATTTTTGTAATCACCTTTGTATGCCACGAATCTTCCGTACCAGATTATATTTTCGACATTAGTGGAATCCTTCAAATAATTATTCTCATGTTCGGTAAATCGCTCTAGAAGTTTTTCAGAAGGAGCAGGCGAAAAAAGAGAATCCCCGAACAACGAGATCGCTTCCGGTATCTCCGCTTTTTTCGACGTTATGGTCTCAACGATCTTCTTTTCTTCTTTGCAGGCGAACAAAACGCAAATAAGGCAATATGTACCTATTAATCTATTCATTATCAAATTGTTATAGCTATTTCTCTTGAAGCATTATAATTTCATCGCGCAATTTGCCGGCGTGCATAAAGTCCAGTTCTTTGGCGGCTTTTTCCATTTCCTTTCTTTTCG
>QIJL01000273.1 GCA_003232435.1 Flavobacteriales bacterium
TATAATTGTCGGCAAGTTCGTTTCGCAAAAGCCCCATTGACCATTTATCTGTTGAAATATGGTGCATGGTGAGTATAAAGATGTGTTCGGTATCATGAATCTTTATCAAAGAAACAAGCACTACAGGGTGTTTGGCAAGATCAAAGATATACTTGGCTTGCGAAGTCATGGTCTTTTCAGACTTTGCCCTGGCCCGCTCTACAGAAAGGTGGCTATAATCATATTGCGAAACTTCGATCTCGGCCTTTGAAGCGATTTTTATGTGGGTTTTCCCATCGGTCATATGGTAAGTTGCCCTCAGTATTTCATGGTCTTCGCATACCCTCTCAAGGCTTTTGAGCAGATTTTTTTCATTCAGGACTCCTTTAAAAACATACGTTTCAGAATAATTATAAAACGGACTATCAGGATATAGTTGCTGCAAAAACCAAAGCCTTTGTTGACCATGGGAAAGGGGTATGATGGCACCGTCGGGCATCTTCGAGATTTCGTTCGAAACTACTTCCCTTTTCCTGTTTTTCCATTGACTGAGCAACGAAGTCTTATCAGTATGTATTTCCTTTCCCAATTGGCTTGATTTAGGGTAAAACTATCTAAGCCCTAAGTACACGGCGATTTTATAGCCTTCTTTTCTAATATAATCCTCCACTAATAAATTAACATCAAAAGCGCGCTCAGTAAACCAGTAGAGCGATATAACTATCAAAATAATGGAGAGGGAAACTAAAAATCTAGGGTACAGGCGTAATTTACGAATTAAGAACAAAAAAGGAAAAATCAAGGCGATAATAACTATTTGACCTATTTCAACACCAATATTAAAGCCCAATAGGGATAGGGTCAAAAACTCACCTTTAAACCCTAGTTCGCCCAAAACACTGGCAAACCCAAAGCCGTGAAAGAGTCCGAATACGAAAGCGATCACCCAATCTTTTCCCTTGAATATGGGTCGAATGTTGTGATAGGCCGCAAGACCAATTGAAAAAGCAATGATCGATTCGACCAATTGAGATGGCAGGTCGATTATTTTCAAAGCCGCCAAACTCAAGGTGATGGTATGTGCAATCGTAAAAAAAGTGACGATTTTAAGAATATAAAAAAATGCAGGCTTAAAACGTTCAACGGGAATCCAATTCCATTTTATGAATCCTGATTGTTTTGCTTCGGTCACGCTGTTACCTGAATCAGTACGCAACCTACGTACTACCGAAGGCAATATCAAGGCCAGCAAAAATAGAATATGGTCCAACCCGATCCATATATGCCAAACGCCTTGTTTTATCATAGCTACAAAACCCTTCCACATTGATTTGTCGGTAAGATCCAAGGTCTTTGTAACATCACCTTCGGTAAAATCCAATGCAAACATGGCCTCGTTGTTGATCAAACCTGCTTTCCAGTTATACTCCATCGTAAGCAAATTTCTCGTATTTGAAATCTCATCAACAAAAGAACTAAATGTAACCAATAGATTGTCAGGAAGTTGTTCGGAATTTTCTAAATGAAAAGGCACTTTTATAAAATATCCGAAATTGGTCCATACCATAGAATTATCGGCTTCGGTAAAAATGATCTTATGGTTACCGTGTATAGATGAAAAGGCGGTAGTTTTAAGTAAGTACTTCTTGATTTTATTTATATGGGGGGCTACATCTTCCCATTTAGGATATTTAGGCATGTTCAGCCCTAAAGCCTGATTTAATTGATTTACATTTATCTCAAACCGTGCATCAATTCCAGCTTCTTCATACACACGCATATAAATAATGCTCTGGTTAGGTTGATGCGAATACGTTATAACAGGAAATAAAAAAGAGGTCAATAATAAGAGGAGTACTATTTTTTTCATAGTTGTTTATTTAAGGGAACCTCTTATTTATTAATTAATTCACATCGATCCCGAAGTTTCGGGACCAGAACCTTTCATAGACAACACAAATTTTTGAGGCACTACCCGCCAGAATGACGAAGTCGGGCAGGTCGGGATAATGCAAGAAAATTTAAAGCCGTATATCAAGGCATGCCCGCTTCTTTAAAATTACACATAAATCAGAAGCATACGTAACGTTATGATAGAAATGCGAATCAAGGGTTGAAATTTATTTCTCTTTAGAAACTCAAAGGGCTTTGTTTGGGCTAAAGCCCGTTCTCATTTTTAACCGGATAAATCCGGAGGCAATTGAAAAGAAAAACAACATTAATTATAACCATCGTTTTTTGTGACAATTGCCACAACTTTTAAGCTGAATGGGATACCAACTGTTTGGCTTTAGTCGAACCACCTAGCAGACTGAAAGTGATTTTCAACCTTTGATTCGCATTAGAAATGAACCTATAATGTGATTTTGAACAAAAAATGCAAGAACATGAAAGTAAATATGTGGTATTTTAAGGTATAACTCAAAAAACAGTCGGTTTTTTCGATGATTTAATACGAATAGCCGTTTATCAACTCTCTCTTTTTTCCAATACTTTATGAAGGTTGTCTTAACTTTGTAGATTGTAGGGTCTTATCCTATATTCGATATTACAAAGACCTTATAAAGCAGCCCCTTCAAATAATGACCAAAGAAATCATAGCCTTTATCAAGAATGAGATTTGCTCAGAGCCAACAATTGAAATTCATGCTGAAGATAATCTTCTCGACAGCGGTATTGTTGACTCGATAGGAATGATGAAACTGATTCTCTTTCTTGAAAGACAGTATAAGAAGCGAGTGCCGTCAGATGAAATGACGATCGACAACTTCAAGACTGTTGAAAAAATAGCTACCTATTTTTCTCCTTAGAAACAAACCCTTTCTATGAAAAGAAAAAAAGAAAATGCATTGCCGCTTACCCAAAGCCAATTACTGATATGGGCAGGTCAGAAATTGAATCCTGATACGCCTTTGCACAATACAGTACATTCTTTTAGTATAGAAGGTGAAATCGATGAAGTGGTTTTTAAAAGCGCATTTCAA
>QIJL01000038.1 GCA_003232435.1 Flavobacteriales bacterium
ATTCAGGGAAACAGGCCATTATTCCGAATTCAACCCAACATAATATTCCTGCTTGGACATTATTTGCCATCTTTTTTATCATTCTGCCACTTTCAATAAATATGGTCAATGAAAAGAATCAGGGCACTTTTGTGCGATTGCGAACGCATCCGGTTTCGTATGCTACCGTTTTAGGAGGAAAGGCAATGGTTTTCTTGGCCGTTTCCTTGATTCAATTTGTTTTGATGTTATTGGTGGGTATTTATTTATTTCCATTGTTAGGTCTCCCACAACTTGACGTTTCTGGTAGGCTTCCCTTGTTGTTCCTCGTTGCTTTCTTCGCAGGATTGGCAGCGGTTGGGCTTGGATTACTGATAGGAACGATCGCAAAGTCGCAGGAACAGTCCGCACCCTTCGGAGCGACCTTCGTGGTCATATTGGCTGCTATTGGCGGGGTTTGGGTTCCAGTATTTGCCATGCCCAAATTTATGCAGTCGCTATCAAATCTATCGCCCATGAATTGGGGACTGAATGCCTTTTATGATGTATTTTTACGCACTGAAATCGGTCTTTTGCTATTGTTTTTTATCGCAACGACCGTAATCGCCATTGTTTATTATGAACGAAAGAATGCCGTCTAAAGCCAAAAAAGAAATCAGTTTTACGAGTGATGTTCGCGTTCGTTTTACGGAGTGCGACCCCCTGGGTATTGTCTGGCACGGTAACTATATTCAATATTTCGAAGATGGCCGTGAAGCTTTTGGCCGCCATCATGGGATATCATATCTCGACCAGAAAAAGCATAATTTCAGCACGCCGATAATCAAATCTTCTTGCGAGCATAAATTGCCGTTGCATTATGGCGATGTGGCTCAAATAAAGACTACTTATATAAATTCAGATGCTGCTAAAATGGTCTTCAAATATGAAATTTTGAATCCTGAAGGGCAAGTAGTCTGCACCGGCGAAACGATTCAGGTATTTGTAGAATTACACGGAGATCTGTCATTGGTCATTCCGGATTTCTTTATGGAATGGAAAAAGAAAGTCGAATTGTCGAATGTCTAAAGTCTTCCTCTCACATAACAATATTGTTTCATCCTACGGATTCGACAGCCGATCGGCCATTGATCAGATAAGCAAAGAAGAATCTGGGCTTCAATTGGTCGACGATAAGAGCATCCTCTCAAAACCATTTTATTCCTCGACAATTGACAAAAATGAATTAGGGGAAAGATTCGCAACACTACATCCAAAAGAGGAATATACGCGACTTGAAAAAATCTTGATGGTTTCCCTTTCCGAGACAATTGCAAAATCCAAAATAGAATTGACCGACCGAGTCGGACTGATTATTTCAACCACAAAGGGCAATATCGATGTTCTCGAAAAAAATAATGAGTTCCCGGCAGAAAGAGCATACCTCTCGGTTCTAGCAAAAAAAATCAAAGAATTCCTAGGGTTTAAAAGCGAAGCCATTGTGCTATCGAATGCCTGCGTTTCTGGGGTTCTGGCGATTGCCGTGGCAAAACGATTGATATTGCAAGATAGGTATGATCATGTTTTTATTGCTGCCGGAGATCTTGTTGCTCAATTTATTCTATCCGGTTTTCAGGCTTTTCAAGCTTTGAGCGATGAGCCCTGTCGCCCTTATTGTAAAACACGTTCGGGAATCAATATCGGGGAAGTCGGGGCAAGCGTTCTTGTAACTCGAGAACAACATAATTTGGCTGATGAATCGGTCATCATATTGGGAGAAGCTTCCTGCAACGATGCCAATCATATTTCGGGACCGTCACGAACGGGCGAGGGATTGTATCGGAGTGTAAAATCCGCTTTAAAACAATCCAGCCTATCCACGGAAGATATCGATTATATATCGGCCCATGGTACTGCCACCGAGTTCAATGATGAAATGGAGGCCATTGCCTTCAACCGAGTAAGGCTTCAAAATACCCCGCTCAATAGTCTAAAAGGTTATTTCGGACATACTTTGGGCGCTTCAGGATTGTTGGAAACCATCATCGGCACGCATTCCTTGAATCAAAACACTTTGTTCGCGTCAAAAGGCTTCCAAGAATTAGGGGTTTCAGAACCTTTGAACATCATCGAAAAAACAACTCCCCGAGAAATCAATACTTTTTTAAAAACCGCATCGGGCTTTGGGGGGTGCAATACGGCGACGGTTTTTGGAAAAACATCGTTTATTTAGACTTTAGTTTTAACTACTTGCAGTTTATCGAAATAAATCTGAATGAGAGCCGATACGAACAAGGTTTATGATTTTTGGACTTTCAATTTGAATCCAAATAATCAATAAATCAGGTTTTATGTGACACTCCCAATTATTCTTGTAATTTCCTGACAATCTATGGGGTTTCATACCCTTCTCAATACCCGAAACACCTTTTTCTTTTAATACCTTAAGTACGGCCCTTGTAAGTTTATCGTCTTTAGGGTTCTTCCTTACTTTTTTAAGGTCTTTTTTGAATCTTGTCGAGACTGCAAGTCGATACATTTCACTTCATTAAATAGAGTCCATAAAAGCATCAATATCCTCTATTTCCTCTAGGTTTTTACCTTCCATAACCTCTACAATGGCTTTCTTGGTTTCCGCATTAGGTATGTTTCCCACATCTTTGTATAACAATACTTCGATGTAATTGTTCAGGCTTCTCCGTTGTGCTTTTGCCTTCTCCTTAATCATTTCAATGAGCTCTTCATCAAAACGAAATGCTGTCTGTACTTTCGATGTTTTCATAATATAAATGATTTTCCGGGTATAAAAATACAAAATAACAATGTGTTATACAAATTAGTTCATAATGATATTCCAGATAATGGCCGAAAACCTTCCTAACCTATGTTAAGAAATGGTTTTAAATCGCAACAGTATTCTTAGGCTTGATTAAGCCTCGTTTAATCGTTTATTAAAATCTTCATTGATCAAACCGTGAATTTCTAAAGCTTCTTAAATGGCATAATCGGTTATACGGTATTTCTAAATGAATAGGTGCCTTTTAGGTTCGCTAATTAATCTCCATTCCCTAAATTTACGCGTTCTAAAGAATTGCAAAACAAAATGTCAAAAAAACCGATTAAGGCCATAGACGCCTTGGAAGCTGCACAAAAGATAGCCTTCGCCCCCTTCGTTTTTCAGACCACGGTCTCATTGCGAAAATTGGGAGTTCTCGACTATATCTTCGAGACAAGGCGTGCTGTTTCGATCGCTGTAGTGAATATGGGCTTGGAGTTCTGCTAGAAATCGCCGAAAGTGCCGAAATCGTGACGAAAGATGCGAACGGTAAATACGAACTGACCAAAATCGGGTACTTTTTGAATTGTAGCAACACGACGGGAGTAAACATCAACTTTACCCAAGACGTGTGCTACAAAGGGCTTTTTCATTTGGAGGATGCAATCCGATCTGGAAATCCTGAAGGTTTAAAGGAATTCGGAAACTGGAACACCATTTACGAAGGACTTTCCCAACTGCCGGAAAATGTACAAAAATCTTGGTTCGATTTTGATCATTTCTATTCAGATGAAATTTTCGAGGACGCCTTGAAAATCGTTTTTAGAAGTTTGCCTAAGACCGTTTTTGACATTGGTGGAAATACCGGAAAATTTGCCATGCTGTGCTGTGATTATAATCCCGACGTTCATATAAAAATATTAGACCTTCCGGGCCAGTTGCAAAAGGCGTTGACGAATGCCAAAAACAGTGGACGGGAAAATCGCATTTCTGGCCAAGAAGTCGATTGGCTTTCCAAGAACCCAGAAATTTCTTCAGGGGCCGATACCATTTGGATGAGTCAATTCTTGGATTGTTTTTCAAAGGAGGAAATCCTTAAAATCCTAAGGACATGTGTTGCGGCAATGAACCATGAAACCGAATTGATCATTATCGAGACCTGTACAGATAGGCAGAAATTCGATAACGCCAAGTTTATTTTGGAGGCGACTTCACTATACTTTACGGCAATGGCGAACGGAAATAGCAAAATGTACAAGGCCACTGAACTTATCGATATGGCAGAGAGTGCCGGATTAGTTGTAAAAGAAGACATCACTCTGGGAGAGTACCATACCTTGTTCGTTTGTAAAAAAGACGATGGATTTGAGACGTGAGATTTGCGATTTTCAACTATTTAGCCATACCAATGGAACGCAGATGACACAGATTTTGCAGATCGACGCTGATAAAACCTTAGTAAATCATAAATATCGGTATCATCTGTGTGCCGTAGACGAATAAAAATAGAACGCAGGCCGGGCAGATGGTCGCCGATAGAATCTTAAAAAACCATAAAGATCCGCGTCATCTGCGTTCCATTTTTCAAACCTTACCAAAAAAATAAGAAACTGAATACCAAATACTTGTCTTGAACAAAAAATTGCACATACAAAGCTATTGTCACATCAGAAACGGTCAGATTTCATTGAACGGAGAAACAGCCTACGCCGATGATGCAGAAAGTTTTTCCGCCTTTATGAAATCGGCATATAAACATTTTGAAATCGACCATTCAAAATTCTTTAAGATGGATAGTCTAAGCAAGTTGGCCTTTATGGCCTCTGAAATGTTACTTAAAAACGAAAAAGAGAAAGATATCGCCTTGATACTTTCGAACCGTGCGGCAAGTTTGGATACCGATCGGAAGCATCAGGCATCGCTTTCGGGTCTTGGAAACCACTATCCGAGTCCGGCTGTTTTTGTCTACACCTTGCCCAACATTTGCCTGGGTGAAATAAGTATCAGACACCGACTTCATTCAGAAAACAGCTTTTTTGTATTCGACACCTTTACCCCAGATGTACTGTATGATTATAGTCAAAACCTGCTTTTTGAAGAAAAGGCCAAAAAAGCACTTTGTGGTTGGGTCGATTTTGACGGCGAAAAGTATGATGCATTCTTGTACGTTGTAGCCAATAACGGTACTTTTGTGCATTCGATAGGCGAAATAAGCCGATTATATTAGACTAGATGAGCGAATTGAAATTAGAATTGAAAGAAAAAATAATTGAGCAACTGAACCTCGAAGATGTGTCGGTCGGCGAAATTGCGGATAACGATCCATTGTTCGGGGAAGGCCTGGGCCTTGACTCCATCGATGCGTTAGAGCTTATCGTAATGCTTGATAAGGATTATGGCATTAAATTGGCCGATCCAAAAGAAGGCCGAAAAATCTTCGAATCAATAGATACCATGGCGACCTATATCTCGGCCAACAGAAGCTAAATATTTTCCTCGAATTTCAGGTAATAGACATTTAAAATACCCCTTTTTTAAGATGGGATATTTGTACTTTTACGACGAACTCACAAATTAAATATGGGTCAAGGAGTCGCAATCACGGGTATTGGTGTTATTTCCGCAATTGGTAACAATGCAGCTGAAAACCATGCATCATTGATTTCGGGAAAAACCGGAATTTCCAAAATCTCGCAGATCGAAACAATTCATAAAGACGAAATTATGGTCGGGGAAATCTCTGTGGAAAATCCCGAATTGGAATCGCAGCTGAACCTTGCGCCCGATGAATATTCCAGAACACCAATAATCGGTATAATCGCGTCACAGGAAGCAATGGCCCATGCCGGAATCACGGATATTACCGATTGTAAGACGGGCTTGATTTCAAGTACCACCGTGGGCGGAATGGACAAATCGGAGGAATATTTCTACGAATACTTCGAAAGCGATAAACATTGGAACCATATTACCGGATTGCATGCAGGCGATTCCACAGCATATTGGTCTCGAAGAAAGTTTTGTGACCACCATTAGCACTGCCTGCTCTTCAGCTGCCAATGCAATTATGCTCGGAGCACGCATGATCAAATCAGGGCAATTGGATCGGGTAATAGTTGGTGGAACTGATTGCCTTTCGAAATTTACCCTCAATGGTTTTAAAACCCTGATGATCCAATCGGATACCTATAACGCTCCTTTTGATGAAAATAGAAAAGGGTCTATTTGATATTGGAATCCAACAAAATTGTTTCAAGAGATAATAAAAAAGTGTTGGCGTATGTCAAAGGGTATGGCAACGCCAACGATGCGCATCATCAAACGGCATCATCGGAACATGGCGATGGAGCAGTACTTGCAATGAAAAAAGCGTTAAAGGTCGCGGGATTGTCTTCTACAGACATCGATTACGTCAATGCCCATGGTACCGCGACCCCAAATAATGATCTCTCTGAAGGTCGGGCCCTGCTCCGCATTTTTGGAGAGAATGTTCCTGAATTCAGTTCGACCAAAGCCTTTACAGGGCATACTTTGGCAGCGGCGGGTGGAGTCGAAGCGGTCTATTCGGTAATGGCCTTACAAAACAATATTATTTATCCGAACCTGAATTTCAAGACCCCGATGAAGGAATTCGAATTGCTTCCGGAAACGGAGATAAAACATAAGGACTTGAAAACAGTATTGTCAAACTCTTTTGGTTTTGGCGGAAATTGTTCCACATTAATAATTTCCAAGGAGGCATGATGGAAAAATACGAAGTATGAAATACGAGGTACGAAGTAAAAAAGACAAGAGAGAATAGACTAAAATCTAAGAGACTGTGCCAAATTTATAGCGTACTTATTTTTTAGTCTTGGTTCTAGTTTCCATCGGAAAGATGTAAAATAAGATAAATGTTGAAATCAATATAAATTATTTGTTTGAAAAAATCCGTTTATATCAATAGCATAGCTTCGATTTCTCCACAGCATACTTTGGATAATTCCGTTTTTCTTGATGATATCGTAAGTTATGAGGATACAATCCTAAAAGTCATTAATCCGAATTATAAAGATTTTATACCGCCTGCTGCTGCTCGCCGTATGGCAAAGGGAATCAAAATGAGTATGGCAAGTGCGAAAACCGCCATGGAGGAGGCCAGTTTGGAAGAAAACGAGTTGGATGCAATCATTGTTGGTACGGGATTGGGCTGTATCGGCGATTCGGAAAAGTTCGTGAGCGGCATCATCGACAATGATGAACAATACCTTACCCCTACCCGATTTATTCAATCTTCACACAATACGGTCGCAGGACAAATCGCGTTGGGCATAGGTTGTAAAGGGCATAATTTTACCTATGTGCATTCGACTATTTCCTTTGAATCGGCTCTTTTAGATGCTAAAATGCAGCTTGAAGAAGATGAGGCAAACCACATTTTGGTAGGAGGTGTGGACGAATTGGCCGCCCATCATGAAAACACCCATCGGCTTATTAATCACATTAAGGAAAACCCGGTGGAAACCATGTCCCTATTAAAATCGGGAACCAAGGGTGCCGTTTTTGCCGAAGGTGCAAATTTCTTCTTACTTTCCGACGAAACTATAAATTCGAGTCATGCCCAACTTATTGGTCTTGAGGTTTTTAACACTTTGCCTAAAAATCAGGTTTCCGAAAAGACTTCATCCTTCTTAAAAAAGAATAGATTGGAAAATTCCGAAATCGACCTAATTGTATTTGGGAATAATGGCGATATCGAGTTCGACGGATATTATGAGGAACTTGCAGAGGGAATTTTCAAAAACATACCTCAGGCCTATTACAAGCACTTATCCGGGGAATTTGATACGGCCTCGGCATTCGGGTTTTGGCTAGGGAATAAAATCTTGAAAAACCAATCCATTCCGGAAGCTGTTCAATTGAACCAACTGAAAGCCAAAAAATTGGAAACCATCTTGCTCTACAATCAATACAGGGGGGAAAACCATAGCCTCGTTCTATTAAAAAGATGCTAAGGCGAAGTAACATTAATCTTCTTGCCATATCTCTTTTGGCAATTGTGGCCGCCATGAATTTTGTATTTCCAGTACCGTGGTGGGTATACGTCATGATACTTTTCAGTTGGCTATTGATTACAGTTTTTGGTTCTTTTTTTATCCGATGGAATTACCATCTGACCTCTTTACATTCAAACAAAAGTATTTCGAAAGACCATGTATCATTGACCTTTGACGATGGCCCGCATCCTGAATTTACACAAAGGGTTTTGGAGCTTTTAAAACAATACAATGCCAAGGCGACCTTTTTTCTAATCGGAAAAAATGCGGAAAAGCATCCCGAATCAATACACGATATTTTAAGTCAAGGCCATTCCATTGGAAATCACACCTATTCACATACCAACGGTTTCGGCTTTTTCAATACTTCAAAAGTTATTTCCGAATTGGAACATGCCAATTCCGTCATAGAAAAAATATCCGGATTCAAAATGAGACTGTACCGGCCAGCTTTCGGTGTGACCAACCCTAATATTCAAAAAGCGGTCAAAACACTAAAGTTGAATTCCATCGGATGGAATGTACGGTCGCTGGACACTACAAAAAGGTCTGAGGAAGCCATTCTAAAACGGGTCACATTGAAAGTTTCCAAAGGCGATATTATTCTGCTCCACGACACCTCCCCCAAAACCGTGGATGTATTGGAACGGTTATTGCTATTTTTGCAGGTAAATAACCTAAAGTCGGTCACTGTCGATGAGCTTTTGAATATCAAGGCCTATGAATAATGCGAAATAGATTTTTTAAGATATACTCAATGGATTTAGTATAGATATGGGACTGATTTGGCTAAAGCCTTCAACTTTTTGCCATTACTTTAACCTCCGGATAAAATCCGGAGGCAATTGAAAAAAAGCACAATGAAATTATTATCAATTGCCACAGCTTATAAGCCATGGACAAGTGGGGTGCCGTCAATAACTCGGCTTTAGCCAAACTATACTCGTGCCAAATGGAAATTCGGGAGAATCAAGGCAGGGCTTTTTTCTCATACCAAGGCAGGGCGGAGCGTTAAGAAAATGTCTTGCA
>QIJL01000608.1 GCA_003232435.1 Flavobacteriales bacterium
TATTTCGTCGTTTTATAACAATTTTATTATGCATGCATAATAAAATTTACGTATATTTGGGTTCCTAAAAACCTATTATGCCGGATATAACCATAGACTATGCGCTTCGTGAAACGTGGCTGGCGGTAGCCAAAATGTACAACGAAGAAGCGAAAAACTACGATAGTACTATGGCCATGGGCTTTACGTTATTGAGTATTGACCCAAAAATCGGTACGCCTTCAACGGCGTTGGGACCAAAAATGGGAATGGAGGCCACAAGTCTTTCCCGTATTTTAAAAAGTTTGGAGAAGAAAAGATTTATTGAGCGCAAACCCAACCCAAAAGATGGTCGCGGCGTTTTGATACACTTGACCGCTTCAGGACTTGAAAAAAGAAATCTTTCGAAAAATGCTGTTTTACGATTCAATGGGATGATTAGAGAACATGTTGCCGAAGAAAAAATGAAAACGTTTTTCGAAGTAGCCGAGACCATCAACAAATTGATTTTAGAAAAAAATATATTTTCAGAAAACACTACAAATAAATAATAAAGCGACATCAATGCGTAGACATATTAATAAGGTAGCAGTTATTGGATCCGGAATCATGGGGAGTGGCATTGCCTGCCATTTTGCCAATATAGGGGTCGAAGTGCTTTTACTTGATATAGTCCCAAGGGAATTAAATGAAAAGGAAAAAGCAAAGGGTCTAAGTCTAGAAGATAAAATCGTAAGAAATCGATTGGTCAATGATTCATTGGCCGCGGCGTTAAAGTCAAAGCCCTCCCCTATCTATCATCAAAAGTTCGCTTCGCGTATCACAACTGGAAATTTGGAGGATGATATTTCAAAAATTTCTAAAGTAGACTGGATCATTGAAGTGGTCGTAGAGCGATTGGATATCAAAAAAACGGTTTTCGAAAACTTGGAAAAACATAGAACTCCTGGTACTTTGATTACTTCGAATACTTCGGGTATTCCTATAAAGTTCATGAGCGAAGGGCGAAGTGATGATTTCCAAAAACATTTCTGCGGAACGCATTTCTTTAATCCCGCTAGATATTTAAAGTTGTTCGAGATTATTCCAGGGCCAGAGACCTCGCAAGAAGTATTGGATTTCTTGAACGGATATGGCGAGCAGTTCTTGGGAAAGACTTCCGTAGTCGCTAAAGACACCCCTGCCTTTATCGGAAACCGTATCGGTATTTTCAGCATCCAGAGCCTTTTCCATATGGTCAAAGAAATGGAAATGACCGTCGAAGAAGTCGACAAGTTGACCGGGCCGGTAATAGGAAGACCTAAATCAGCCACCTTCAGAACAGTTGATGTAGTTGGATTGGATACTTTGGTGCACGTAGCCAACGGAATATCGGAAAACTGCAAAGACGATGAACGTCACGAGATTTTCGCACTTCCCGATTTCATCTCGACCATGATGGAAAATAAATGGTTGGGAAGCAAGACCGGACAAGGGTTCTACAAAAAATCAAAAGATAAGGACGGTAAGACTGAAATCTTGACATTGGATCTGGATACGATGGATTATCGGTCTAAAAAGAGTGCCAAGTTCGCGACTTTAGAATTGACCAAAACAATTGACAAAGTTGTAGACCGCTTCACAGTTTTGGTAGATGGGAAAGACAAGGCCGGGGAATTCTACAGAAAAAGTTTCGGGCAGTTGTTCGCCTACGTTTCGTATAGAATCCCTGAGATTACCGATGAGCTATACAAAATAGATGATGCCATGAAGGCCGGTTTCGGTTGGGAACACGGGCCTTTCCAGATTTGGGATGCCATCGGATTGGAAAAAGGTCTTGAATTAATTAAGGCAGAAGGCCTAGAGGCCGCAGCATGGGTGGGCGAAATGCAAGCTTCCGGAAGCAATTCGTTTTATAGTGTGAAAGACGGAGCAACCTATGCTTATGACATTCCTAAGAACCTGCCTGCCGGACAGGCAGGATCCATGGAAAAAATTCCGGGTCAAGATGCCTTTATCATTTTGGACAACATTCGTAAATCGAACGAAGTATTCAAGAATAGCGGGGTGGTCATTGAAGATTTGGGCGATGGTATTTTGAATGTGGAGTTCCAGTCCAAAATGAACACCATTGGGGGCGATGTTCTGGCCGGTTTGAACAAGGCCATTGATATGGCCGAAAAAGATTATCAAGGTTTGGTCGTCGGAAATCAGGCGGCGAACTTCTCAGTTGGAGCCAATATCGGAATGATCTTCATGATGGCGGTAGAACAAGAATACGATGAGCTGAACGCAGCCGTCAAAATGTTCCAGGACACGATGATGCGTATGCGATATTCTTCTATCCCTACAATATCGGCCCCGCACGGAATGTGTTTAGGAGGTGGCTGCGAACTTTCTTTGCATGCAGATAAAGTTGTTGCCGCAGCAGAAACCTATATCGGTTTGGTAGAATTTGGGGTCGGTGTGATTCCCGGAGGTGGTGGTTCTAAAGAATTTGCGCTCAGGGCTCAAGACACGTTTAAGAAAAATGATGTCGAACTCAACGTTTTGCAGGAATATTTTCTGACCATTGGAATGGCAAAAGTCTCAACTTCCGCATATGAAGCGTATGACTTGGGAATCCTCCAACATGGAAAAGACATCGTAGTTGTTAATAAAGATAGACAAATAGCCACCGCAAAAGCACATGCCAAACTGATGGCCGACGCTGGTTATACAAAACCACCTAAGAGAAAAGACATCAAAGTATTGGGCAAGCAAGCCTTAGGAATGTTTTTGGTTGGAACGGATGCCATGGAGGCGAGTCACTATATCAGCGAACATGACAAGAAAATCGCGAACAAATTGGCATATGTAATGGCCGGTGGCGATTTATCGGAACCTACTAGAGTCAGTGAACAATATTTATTGGATTTAGAACGCGAAGCGTTTTTATCCCTCTGTACAGAAAAGAAAACCTTGGAACGAATTCAGCACATGCTTAAAACAGGAAAACC
>QIJL01000622.1 GCA_003232435.1 Flavobacteriales bacterium
AGGATGTCCCCACAGGTGAGTGGCCAACGCTAGCGGGAGAATTCGTTTTGAATTTCGGCCTGGTTGGTGCCGGTTTATGTATGTTCTGCTACGGAGCGTGCATACAAATGATAAGCCGTTTTTTGAGCGTAGGATCCTGTTCGGTAATCACGATGGCTACCCATCCCCAGGTTTTCTACACATTCGCACTTATGACTTTGGCAGGAAGCAATTCGTTAACTGCACTTGCGTTTTTTGCGGTGCCCCTCCTAAGTTTGAAACTAATTATGAAAAAAACTACCTGCCATATCGACTGGATAAGGCCTGACGGATTGGCTTTTCCTGGGAACCGGGCCACTTCAGGCGAGGCCTCTCAAGTGTAAATGGTGCCTATTGCTTCTCCCCCACACTGAAGCCGAGGTAAATGAGGTCTCGGTATGAATCTGGCACCTCGGAGAGAAACTAATGAAAGTTTGCATCATCGTTGACGACTACGTGCCAAACAGCACAAAAGCTGCCGCAAAAATGATGCATGAATTAGGTGTTGAATTTGTAAAGCGAGGTAATGCTGTAACCGTCGTGACACCAGATCCAACTATTGGAAGCGCCCAAGAAATAGCCCACCTTGACGGGGTCACAGTTTGTCGATTTCGAACAGGCAAAATAAAGAATACTTCTAAAATCATTAGACTAGTTAATGAAATGCTACTTTCTTTTAATGCATGGAAATCGTACAAAAACTATTTCAAAGAGGAGCCTCACGATTTGATTGTTTTTTTGTCTCCTTCAATTTTCTGGAGTGGTTTAGTTGAAAAATTAAAAACTTTGTGGCGAGCGCCAAGCTACTTGCTCCTCCGGGATTTTTTCCCCCAATGGGTGATTGATAGTGGCATCCTGAGAGAGCAGTCACTCGTCGCAAAATTCCTTCGCTATTTTGAGAAAGCCAATTATCGGAGTGCCGATATGATTGCTTTGCAATCTCCAAAAAACATAGAGTGGTTTTCGGCAACCAATAGTACAGATACACCAGTAGGCCTACTGTACAATTGGACGAGTGATACGCCAGTTATTGACAAAAGAGACAAATATAGAAAAAGACATGGATTGCAAGACAAGGTCGTTTTTTTCTATGGCGGAAATGTCGGTCACGCACAAGATATGGGGAATATCGTTCGCCTAGCAAAAAACATGCGAGCAGAAAAGAAAGCCCATTTTGTCATTGCAGGAAAAGGAGATGAATTTGAACTTGTCCAGCAAGCCAAAGATGATGAATGCTTAAGTAATTTGACTCTACTACCTCCAGTTCCGCAAAATGAATACCGCCTGATGTTGAGCGAATTTGACATTGGCATGTTTACTCTTCATCGAGACCATAAGACCCATAACTTCCCTGGCAAATTACTTGCCTACATGGCCCAAGGCATTCCTATTCTAGGTAGCGTCAATGTGGGCAATGATCTTAAAGAAGTGCTAGAAAACGCTAAAGCAGGATTCGTAACGATTAATGGTCAAGATGATGTGCTCTTGGAAAATGCCTACAAGTTGATGGATGAAATGTTGCGTAAATCAATGGGCCTAAACTCTAACCAGCTGTTGCACGATGTCTTTTCTGTACAAACAGCCGCCGACACCATTTTGGCGTTTTATCAGAAACAACAAGACAAGAGGTGATAGAAAAAAGTGAAAGGCACCATGAATACTCTAGTTGTGGGCGGCAGTGGTTTTATCGGGAAAAGACTAGTTGATGGCCTTTTGGAAGTGGGCCATGATGTTAGGATTTTCGACAAGCTACTGAGCGAAAAACACCCAAAACTAACGACTCTAGGCGATGTCAGGAATGAAAAGGCGTTAGCAGAAGCGTGTCGAGGGGCGAATGTCATTTACAATCTTGCCGCTGAGCATGCTGATGATGTTGAGCCGGTCTCGCTTTACTCAGACGTAAACGTAGGCGGTGCCCATAATGTTGTAGCTGCCGCTAGCGCAAATGGCATAAAGCGTATTGTATTTACTAGCTCGGTTGCCATTTATGGCCTTAATCGCGGTGAGCCAGATGAAAATATGGACTCGCAACCGTTTAACGAATACGGACGCACAAAGGATGAAGCGGAAAAAATATTTTTAGAGTGGGCCAAGAAAGACAAGCGACACTCTTTGGTAATAGTACGTCCATCGGTGGTGTTCGGCGAGGACAACCGGGGGAATGTCTATAATCTTATGGCTCAGATCGCGAGTGGTAAATTTGTAATGATCGGCGATGGCCTAAACCGAAAATCAATGGGATATGTTGGCAATATTGCGGCATTCTTGGTTACTCAAGCAGACACCGATGCAGGCACTTTCGTATACAACTTCGCGGACAAACCGGACTTAAGTGCGAACGAAATTGTCCAAATTGTAAAAGACGAGATGAACATAAATCACAACATTCCTTCAATGCCATATACAATTGGCTTGCTGGGCGGCTACGCTTTTGACGTCATGGCGAAAATTACGGGTAAAAAATTTCCAATCAGTTCAATTCGCATAAAAAAATTCTGCGCTGAAACAACAGTTAAAACAGATAATTTATTAAACAGTGGGTTTACAGCACCATATGCGCTGGAAGAAGGTTTGCGGAATATGATCAAGCGCGAGTTTAAGTAACCGCCAAATCCATTCCATCCGTCAATCTTGGGCCATCACAGTCGCCATGAAGTATGAAGTGGCTAAAGGCGACCGAGATAATTCACACATCATCGGTCGAAGCAATCGATGGGGTTCACCTATGAAAGACGTGGTAATTTTTCCAAATTCTGAGGTTGAGGTAGAACATGTCACGGCATGGACGACCAAAGCTTTCCAGGAGTTTGTGTCGGATGTTGGAGTCAACCACAATGTAATAATTGCTGCACTTGCTTTCCCCTATCTATCTGATTCCAGGCATTCGGCCAACATAGACGGAACCACTTTGTTTCGGCTCTTTTCGCATAAAAAAGGGCTGGGGTTGCGTGGCTACCTCGCAGCATTTCTGCATATCCTATTCCGTGTCCCGAAGAAACCAATATGGTATGTCTTTCTTCCGGGTCACATAGGAACGCTGGCTTGTTTAACCTGTTGTCTCCTCGGGAAACCATTTGGGGCTTACGTTCGAGGTGAATGGCCGACATCTGGAATCGCTGGCTTCCTTTATCGATGGTATTTCAAAAAAGCGTCATTCATTT
>QIJL01000624.1 GCA_003232435.1 Flavobacteriales bacterium
TGGCAATATCCCCGACATAGGAAGCCTTTCCAGAACCATCAAGAATTTGTCCGTTTTTGATTAGAATGTCGTACTGGACTTTTTCTTGTTCGCATCCAATGATGAGAAAAACCAACAATGAGAAAATAGGGATAATTTGATTTTTCATAAGTTCTAGTTGGGTTTAAAATTTCACACGGGGTCAACCCCTCCGTCTTTCTCCCGAAAAAGGTCGAAAGCCACCTCCCCTTGAAAATAAGGGGAGGAGCCAAAATATTACAAATTCCTCAAAAATCCCATATTGTGTTTCATACTTTCCAGAGGGGTGCTCGCATATTCTTCCTGTTCGATAAAAATATGCTTCACGCCCGATGCTGCCTGATTTTGCATCATGGTTTTGATATCCAAACCACCTTTACCGAATTCAGTGCTTACTTTTTTGGTCATATTCATATCTTTCAAATGCCATAGTGGAAAACGCCCCGAATATTTTTTAAAATAATCGAGCGGGTCTTTTCCGCCAACGATGACCCAGCCGAGATCCAATTCCATATGTACCAAATCAGGATCGGTATTGTCCATAAGAACATCATAAAACACTTCGCCGTTTTCAGATTCGAATTCGTATTCATGATTATGATATCCGAACTTTAACCCCATTTTTTTACAATCTTCGCCTGCTGTATTGAATGCTTCTGCAACCTTTTTGTAATTGTCCACGGTCTGTCCTCTACTGGGCATCGAAGAACAAATCAAATAAGGCTGGCCCGAGGCGACGGCTTCTTCCATTGTTCTTTGAAAATTATCGTCCAAGGCGACATGCCCACTTTTTAGACTCATGCCCAGATCTTCACAGGCTTTTTTCATGTCTTCAGGGGAAAGCCCGTAATAATGCCCTTTTTTACTTCTTGCGGATTCGATTTCCTTAATTCCTATGGATGCGATCTGTTTCAAAGTGCCCAAGGCATCTTTTGCCATTGCATCTCTGAAGGAATATAATTGTACCCCGAATTTTTGTTCACTGCGGGAAGCAAATCCGAAGGATGGCAGTACCATAGCACCAGCCGTTACCAAGCTCGATTGTTTTAAAAAATTTCTACGTGTTGTCATTTCAAATCTGTTATTTCAAAGTTTTCGAATTAGGTGAAGATTATAGTTTTTTGAATAAACCCCTCCGTCCTCCTTCGTCGGATATCTCCCCTTGAAAATAAGGGGAAGAGCCAACAGTTTTTAAATTTTATTGCGACCAAACAGTCGGGACACGGTCCCACCGATGTGTTCGTAATTCGTTATATAATTCTTCGGACAGTCCTTGTCCGTCACTGGTGGCCGTATTGGCCAGCACATTCCTTTCTTTTCGCATACCGGGAATGATGGTTCCGACATTTTTGTTCATTGTTATGAAGCGAAGGGCCATTTCGGCCATCGTCATCCCTTCTGGAATCAGAGGTCGTAGTCGATCCGCCCTTTCAGCACTCGGAATCAAATTTTCCGGCACAAAATAAGTTCCCCTCCAATCGCCTTCTGGCCACGTACTTTCTTTTGTGATATTCCCGGTCAAGGTACCCTCGTCAAATGGTACGCGGGCGATGGTAGCGATATCGATTTCAGCACAAAGTGGAAATAGCTCGTCTTCGGGTGCCTGATCGAAAATACTATAAATAACCTGAACGGCATCGAGCAACCCGGTTTTTAAGGCCCTGATTCCGTTTACGGGTTCCCATCGATTGACACTGATGCCCATTGCGACAATTTTCCCTGAGGCTTTTAAATCTTCAATAGCGCGCTGCCATTCTTCTCGATCGCTCCAACCATCGTCCCAAGTATGGAATTGCATCAAATCGATTTGTTCCAGGCTCAAATTCTTAAGGGTTTTCTCGGTGTATTCCGTAACATGGGAAGTTGGATAGGATTCATCAAAAGTATATTCGGGCTTTGCGGGCCATTGAAAGTTTTTCGGGGGAATCTTGCTTGCCGTATATAACTTTTTTTCAGGATGTCTCTTGACCAATTGCCCCAATAATTCCTCACTATGCCCTTCGCCATAGCCCCATGCGGTATCAAAAAAGTTGACTCCGTTTTCAACCGCCAAGTCAAGGGATTTGGCTGATTGTGCATCGTCCGATTCCGTCCACCCGGCCATGCCCCACATACCGTAGCCTATCTCGCTCACTTGCCAATTCGTTCTTCCGAACCTTCTGTATTCCATAAATAGTATTTTCTAATTTTTTTGATGGGCTTTTTCATAATGTTTCTTTAAGGTGTCTTCGCCGTAATCGTTTGTAGGATCCCGCACGACCGTATGTACATGGTTGGCGTTGGTTTGGGTGTTGTCGTATTCAATCAACAATACAGGGCCTTGTATACACCAATAATTGGGCGTGCCAGGTTCTAGGCTTCCCGCCCAGGAAAATGAAAGGTTTTCAATTCCGGCTTTTTTGATCTTATCCCGGTATCCTTCAGAAAAATTCTTTTCGTAATTGTTTAAATAGAGATTGATCAGGTCAACGAACATTTTTTGCTGATCGGGCGAAAAGTCATTGTAAAATATTCCTTTTTGATCGAAACCTTCGACTTTTCGCTGAGTCGTGGTAATTATTTCTGCCGGTGCTACATCTGCGAACACGGCTTTTTTCAGCTGTTCGGGCGAAAGTGAATTAACCAGTTTAAAACTCAAGGATGTTTCTTTCTTTAGCACTTCTTTTTCTTTATGCCCTGTAATTTTAATAACTCCGGGATTGGTTCCGAAAAAAGTTGGCGTTGCAGAACTTATTTTATTATCAGATGAGGTGAAATTCAAAGAAAGGTGATGCCCTTCGAAACGCCACCCCCACGGATTGCCAGAAGCGGGGTCTCCAAAAATGGAAAAGTGATAATTCAGGGGATCCCTTCGGGGTCTTCCATCGGGCATCTTGTCATTGTCATCATTCTCAATGACCCTCAGTATTTTTTCAAG
>QIJL01000344.1 GCA_003232435.1 Flavobacteriales bacterium
ATGCCTTGGCCGGTTCCACCATTACCGGTAATGGTATTTCCGCGATGATCAAGGAGAGCATCGATCTGTACAAAGATTATTTAGAAACCATTAGAGTAAAATAATATGGGACTACTTACTAAAAAGGATGCCAATCTAATTCTTGACCCCCTATCGGATAACAACCCGATTACCATTCAGGTATTGGGCATCTGTTCTGCCCTGGCGATTACCGCTGAGCTGAAGGCATCCGTTGTGATGGCCATTTCCGTGCTTTTTGTCTTGGGCCTCGGCAATGTGGTCATCTCTTTGCTGAGAAACATCATCCCTTCGAAAATTCGGATCATCGTACAGTTGATCGTGGTCGCCACGCTGGTCATCATCGTAGATCAGGTATTAAAGGCCTTCGCCTATGAACTGAGCAAAGCCCTGTCAGTATTTGTCGGGCTGATCATTACCAACTGTATCATTATGGGCCGTTTCGAAGCCTTTGCACTTGGCAACGGGCCCTGGAGATCTTTTTTGGACGGAATAGGAAACGCCTTGGGTTTCGGTGTTATCCTCGTCATTGTAGGATTCTTTCGAGAGCTCTTGGGTTCAGGTACTTTGTTCGGTTACCCGGTTTTAGGAAACCCCGTTACAAAGACCGGTCTTTACTCAACAGGATATGAGAACAACGGATTTATGATTATTCCGCCGGCAGCGCTTATCGTCGTAGGCATTATTATTTGGGTACAACGGTCACGCAACCCTGCTTTGGTAGAAGACAATTAAAAAAGTGGTCAGTATTCAGTAAGCAGTATAGAACAGATATGGTTATTGCCGAATCGAACTGAAATTGAAAGACACTTAAAATCGAAAAAACAGTTTAAAAAGTCAATTAAAGATAGTGTGCAGAAGCAGAAAAGTTAATTCAATGATTTGAACTCAAAAATTTTTGGAGCAAAACGATAACAACTGCTTACTGAATACTGACCACTGAATACTAATTTATATGGAGCATATAGAATTATTTTTTAAGTCCATTTTCATCGACAACATGGTATTCGCCGTGTTCTTGGGAATGTGTTCTTACTTGGCAGTTTCCAAAAAGGTTGCCACGGCGGTTGGACTTGGAGCCGCGGTAATTTTCGTTTTGGCGGTAACGGTGCCTTTGAACTGGTTGTTGGACAAATACCTTTTACAAGATGGTGCCCTGACCTGGTTGGGTCCAGAGTATGCAGATTATAACTTGAGTTTTCTATCGTTTATCTTATTTATCGCGACCATTGCGACAATGGTTCAATTGGTAGAGATCGTAGTGGAGAAATTCTCGCCATCACTTTACAATTCCTTGGGAATATTTTTGCCCTTGATCGCCGTAAACTGTGCAATCTTAGGAGGCTCTTTATTTATGCAGGCGAGAGAAATCGAAACTTTGGGCCTTGCTTTCAATTACGGAGTAAGTTCGGGAATCGGATGGTTTTTGGCCATTTTGGCCATAGCGGCCATACGTGAAAAAATTAGATACTCAAATGTGCCTCCGGCACTTCGCGGACTGGGAATTACCTTTATCATTACCGGATTAATGGGTATCGGTTTTCAAAGTTTCGGTGGTATGTTGACAGGAGGCGATGATGCCCCGCCGCCAGAAGAAAGGACCACCGCCCAAAAAATCGAGCAAGAAAACCTGCCTGTCCGGCAGGAAGAAACAGGAAAAAACAAGAAAGAGATCGACGAAAAAGAAGTCTCTTATAATGACGCTATAAATACGAATCAATAGTTGATTTGTGTTATAAGGACCATAATTGGGCTGAAGCCCTACCCTATTCCCTGTCTTTTACCTCCGGATAAATCCGGGGCAAATGAAATGAAAAATCGGTGCAAGAAAAAGAAACAAGATTCCATGACAATTGCCACAGCTTTTAAGCTGTGGACAACTAGGAAATCGACCGATCGGCTTTAGCCAAACAATGTTGCAAAAAATGGATCTTATTTAACCCTTGATTCGCATTATAAACAAGTAGAAATGATTTTAGTTGCAAGTACCGGAGGAACCATCATGATTACCGTGGTGGCATTCCTTATTCTTTTGTTATCATTGGTGGCGCTACTGCTGTTTACCAAAGAAAAATTGTCTCCCTCGGGCCCCGTGACCATAACGATCAACGGGGAAAAGAAAGTCGAGGTCGGTTCGGGTAGTTCGTTACTCACGACTTTGGGCAACCAAAAAATATTCCTTCCTTCGGCCTGCGGAGGCGGAGGTACCTGCGTTCAATGCGAGTGCCATGTACTCTCCGGTGGGGGAGAGGCCCTTCCTACCGAAACGCCGCATTTTTCCAAAAGGGAATTGAACGAAGGCGTGCGTTTGGCCTGTCAGGTCAAAGTGAAGCAGGATATGGAAATTACCATTCCCGAAGAAGTATTCGGAATCAAAAAATGGGATGCTACCGTCGTGCGCAATTACAATGTGGCTTCCTTTATCAAGGAATTCGTAATTAAAATCCCTGAAGATATGGGCTATAAAGCGGGAGGTTACATACAGATCGAAATTCCCCCCTGTGAAATAAAATATTCTGATATCGATATTACCGCACATCCCGAAGAACATGAAACTCCCGATAAATTTCAGGCCGAATGGGATAAATTCGATTTGTGGCCCTTGGTCATGAAGAACAACGAAACCGTTGAACGGGCCTATTCGATGGCCTCATTTCCTGCGGAGGGTCGAGAGATCATGTTAGACGTGCGGATCGCAACGCCACCATGGGATCGTACCACGAATGGATGGATGGCGGTGAACCCGGGTGTGGCATCCACCTATATCTTTGCCCAAAAACCCGGGGACAAAGTAGTTATTTCTGGCCCTTACGGAGAGTTCTTTATCAACGAATCGGAGTCCGAGATGTTATATGTAGGTGGTGGAGCCGGCATGGCACCGATGCGTTCGCATTTGTACCACTTGTTCAAAACCCCTTAGAACCGGAAGAAAGGTAACCTACTGGTACGGTGGACGATCAAAACGGGAATTATTTTATTTAGAACATTTCTACGAGTTGGAAAGGGAGTTTCCGAATTTTAAGTTCTACTTGGCCCTATCGGAACCTTTGGAAGAAGATAATTGGAAGGTAAAAGAGAATATTGATGCCCCTGGCGATGGTTTTGTCGGGTTCATACACAATTGCGTCATCGACAACTATCTGAGCCATCACGAATCCCCGGAAGATATCGAACTGTATTTCTGCGGACCTCCGTTGATGAACAAAGCGGTGCAGAAAATGGGGGAAGATTTCGGTATTCCCGATGAACATATCCGCTTTGATGACTTTGGCGGATAGGAGATTATCTGTTTGTTTTATGTTATTCCGAGTCTCGATATCGCAAGAGGAATCTAAAAATTTCAAACCTGATAGGTTTACAAAATTGAATTGGAGCCCACTTTAGTGGGCTTTTTTATGGAAACAAATAGAACTGGGCTTTAGCCCAATATTTTAAAAAAATTTGGCTAAAGCCTATATCGTTGAGAGATTTTTCCGGTCCGATTCGTCCGACCGCAATTCAAAAGATGTTTGAACTTATCATATTTTTCGATTTAATTTTAGAATATGGAAAAACCCTTGACCGATCAAGAATTACACAACTTGGCCATGAACATAGTGGGCAGAAAGTTGGAAGAAGAGGGTTATGAATTTATGGGCGTGAACAGTAAGCCAAAAAAGAACCCGCAATTTATTTGCCTCAAAGAAAAGCAATTGCATTTTATTGTGGTTAGAAATGTGCCCTTTCCGGAAGATCCTTTAAAGTACGATGCAGCGTTGATGACAAAAATAAAAGACCATGCTTTCAAACATGAGGCTAAGGCATATTACGCCGGCGTCGGTTTGTCGAATGCTGAAGATAGAAGCTTTCCCGTATATTTGAATGAAGAGTATATTGTCGATTATAATGGACTTATTGAAATTTGAAAGGTGCTTTTTCGCCATTTCTACTTTGTCTGTCATTCCTACTTTGTCTGTCATTCCGACACAGGAGGAATCTCACCTACCCTTGCCGTATGAGATTCCCTGCCCGTCCGGCAGGCGGGCTGACTACCTTGCACCCCGTTTCGGAATGACAAAGAAACTATTTAGGTTTTTATCCCTATCACTATTCATTTTTGTCCTAAATTCTTGCGATGCCAATAAAAAGGTTGTCAAAAACCAAAATGTAGGTGGTGCACTTGGTACCAGCTATAGCATAATTTATCTGTCGAATTCGGAATTGGATTTTCAGGCTGAAATTGATTCTGTTTTTGTCGCTGTTAATCGGTCTATGTCCACTTATATTCCCACTTCCGATATTTCGAAGATCAACAAAGGTGATTCTACTGTGGTTGTCGATCAGATGTTCAAAGAGGTGTTTGAGCTTTCAAAAGAAATCCATGGGAATACAGATGGCTACTTTGATCCGACGGTGGGCACTTTGGTCAATGCATGGGGATTCGGTCCGGGCGAACAAATTGAAATGGATAGTACCAAGGTTGACAGTCTTTTGAACTTTGTTGGCTTTGATAAAGTAGAATTGACCGTTAGCGGCACTATTAAAAAACGGTACTCGGAGATTAAGTTCGATTTTAATGCCATTGCCAAGGGCTATGCTATTGATCGATTGGCTCTTATGCTCGATGAAAAGGAGATCATGGATTACCTAGTCGAAGTAGGAGGCGAGGTCTTGGGAAAAGGTAAAAACCGAATTAAGGAAAAAGATTGGGTCGTAGGTATCGATAATCCAGAGAGAGAGGGTAGAAGCAACCCACGACAATTGATCTATTTGAAAGATCGAGCAATGGCATCTTCAGGAAACTATATTAAGTTTCGTATCGATGAAGGAACGGGTGAAAGAAAAGTATGTGCACACTATTGATCCGAAAACCGGATATACACGAAATTCTTCTACATGGGGCACTTCTGTTCTCGCGAAAACATGTGCCGAAGCAGATGGCTATGCAACAGCTTTTATGGCTATGGATCTAACAGATGTCAAAAATCTACTTTTGACCCACAATGAGATCGATGCCTATATTATTTATTCGGACGAGCACGGGGTCATTCAAGAGTATATGACCGAAGGATTCAAAAAGATGGTCGTTAAAGAATGATTATTTTCTGACCAATGGAATAATTTCTCCTTTTGCCAATCTATATTTTTCTATTTCTTCATCGGATAGTTCAGAAGTGAGATCGATTTCTTCAACGGTAAATCCGATTTCCCTTAGTTTATCAAAGTAATCACGCCCGTAGATGCGAACGTGATCGTACTGCCCGAAGATTTTGGCACGTTCCTTTTTTGTCGACTACGGTATTGTCTTCAAAAGTTTCCTCTCGACTTAGATCTTGGGGAATTTGAAATATACCCCATCCGCCTGGTTTCAATATTCGATATAGTTCTTGCATGGCCTTTGTATCATCCTGAATATGCTCCAAGACATGGTTGCATAGAATCACGTCGAAAGATCTATCGTTAAAAGGAAGTGCACAAATATCGGCCTCGATATCCGCCAAGGGCGAATTAAGATCGGTGGTCGTGTAATCTAGATTTTTCAGTTCTCGAAAACGTTTGTAAAAAGCCTGTTCGGGTGCAAAATGCAATAGACGTAGATCAGCAGTAAAGAAATTTGTTTTGTCCTTTAAGAATAGCCAAAGCAATCGATGTCGTTCCAGTGATAGGCTGGAAGGGGATAGCACATTTTCCCTTGGTCTTTCATATCCGTAGGGAAGAAAACTTTTAAAACTTTTCCCGTCTATCGGATCAATATGATTATCCCCGCGCATAAAAAAAGCAAGAATCGGTCTTGCCCAATAGCTCAATTTTATGAGCAATGGTCGGGGTATGGAATTAAGGAGATACTTAAAAAATTTAGACACTAATTACACGGATTTTCACTAATTAATTCTAAAGGACAACTCTTTTGTATTTTAGAGAATTTTCCCCGAAATTAACTAAAATACCCAACTTCAATTTCGAAGCTGCCAAATAATTTAAGGCTTGTTTTAAGTGGCTATTGGTCAATACTTCAATAGCCTTTATTTCTAATATAATTTTGTTCTCGATTACAAAATCCGCGAAATAATAATGTGGTAGTTTTAGATTTTTATATGAAATGTCAAATCGTTCTTCTCTAGAATATGCAATACCACTATTTTTAAATTCGATTTCAAGCGCATCGCCATAGATAATTTCACTGAACCCCTTACCTAACTCCTTGTGAACCTCCATGCAAGCACCAATAATCTTATAGGATTCCTTTTTATAGAGAAGTTCAGTAACCATAAAATTCGTGCAAATTAGTGAAATTCGTGTCTCCTGAATTCTTCCTCTTCATTACTTTTTATGCCTAGGGCATCATAGATATATCGAAAGGTCGAAAGTAATTCCGGCTTGCCGTCTATTAGTGCCACGTCGTGTTCAAAGTGAGCGCTAGGTTGGCCGTCCGCAGTAAGAATCGTCCAACCGTCTTTTAGTTGTTCGATACGATTCGTTCCCATATTGATCATTGGCTCGATTGCCACGACCATACCATTTACGAATTTTTTTCCACGACCACGTTTTCCATAGTTCGGCATTTCAGGTTTTTCGTGTAGACTTTTACCAAGGCCGTGCCCAACAAGTTCGCGAACCACGCCATAACCATGATCTTCAGTATATTTTTGAATGGCATGACCTACATCGCCAACACGGTTTCCCAATCGAAATTCTCGAATACCGATGTACAATGATTCCTTGGTAACCTGTAGCAATTTTTTGGTTTCAGGGGCCACCTCTCCAATTTCAAAAGTATAGGCGTGATCACCATAAAACCCATTTTTAAGAGCCCCGCAATCCACTGAAATAATATCGCCGTCTTTCAATGGTTCATTATTTGGTATACCATGCACAACTTGGGCATTAGGGCTCATGTTCAAAGTGTTGGGAAAATCGTACATGCCCAAAAACCCTGGTTCTGCTCCATGATCCCGAATAAACTCCTCGGCGAGTTTGTCTAAATGTAGCGAAGTTACCCCGGGCTTTATTTCGGGGGCCAGCATGCCAAGGGTTTTGGAAACTATCAATGCACTTTCGCGCATTAATTCTATTTCTTCAGCTGTTTTTATTTTGATCATAGTCTGCAAATGTAAGAGATTCTTTAGACCAAGGGTTTTTGTGTCATCACTTCAGGTTGTGGGATGCCCATTAATTTTAAAATCGTAGGAGCGATATCACCCAAGACACCATCTTGAATATTTTTGATATCATTATCGACTAAAATTAGAGGAACAGGATTCGTAGTATGGGCCGTATTCGGACTACCATCGGGGTTGATCATTGTATCGCAATTACCATGATCCGCAATGACGATAGTTGAATATCCATTTTTGAGTCCTGCCGTGATAACAGCTTCGGTACAACTATCCACAACTTCACAAGCTTTTATCGCCGCATTCATATCGCCGGTATGACCTACCATATCAGGGTTCGCGAAATTGAGGCAAACAAAATCGACTTCCCCTTTTTCAAGTTCTGGGATGATAGCATCCCGAATTTCGTAAGCACTCATCTCGGGTTT
>QIJL01000107.1 GCA_003232435.1 Flavobacteriales bacterium
CAACCGACTGCCAAAAGTGTCGCGATTTTTGCAAAAAACGCAAAAAGTCGCGCCACTTTCGTCAGCGGCTGATGAGGGCGTTATGCATAAAGAGGAGAAGTTCGTGAGTACATTAGATGAAGTAGTAAAAGAATTGGATGAAGCCGTAAATAGTAAGCAGCTTGATAAAGTTATGGGATATTATGAAGATACGGCTCTTTTAGTCATGGAGCCAGGTAGAGTGGCAAAAGGAAAATCTGAAATTCGTGATTTCTTTCAGTTCATTTTTGGAATGGATATCAAGGCAAAACAGATTGCTACCAATGTTATGGAAACTAGTGATATTGCATTGTTTACATCAAAGTGGGTGGCCCAAGGTCGCATGCCAGATGGAAGTGATTTCTCAAATGAAAACATAGCTACATCAGTTTTTCGTAAAAGTACAGATGGTAAATGGCGCTTAATAATAGACAATTCCTTTGGGCCGGATATTCTAAATGTACAAAGTGGATAGTACAAAGACAAAAGGCACATTGATTTTCATTTGCGGAAAAATGGGCGCAGGAAAATCAACAAAATCCAAAAAGCTCGCTCGGGATAGGAATGGTGTTCTGCTTTCAGAAGATGAATGGCTTACCTCACTTTATCCGGGGCTAATTGCTTCTTTTGATGATTACTTGAAATATTCTGCACTATTGAATCCCTTGCTCAAAGAGCATGTTAAACGCATCCTAGAAGCAGGGACAAATGTTGTAATGGACTTTCCAGCAAACACAATTAGTCAAAGAGAGTGGTTCAAAGAGATAGCGTCTGAATCTAAAACTCAACATGAGTTACTATATCTAGATGTAAGTGATGAAGTATGTTTAAGGCAAATCTTAGAACGACGCACCAAACAACCAGAAAGAGCAAGTTTTGATACTGAATCCATGTTTTACGAAGTGACTAAGTATTTTGAGGCTCCTAGCAAAAACGAGGGGCTAAACATTCTGATTGAGAAAAGAAATGCATAACAATCACATCCAGCGGACCCGCAAAGCTACGCGCCTTTTTGTGCGAGTCGCTATCGCTCCATTTTCGCACAAAAAAGCGCTCCGCTTTACGGCCCGCTGATGTGAGGCGTTAGCACCCTATATCCGAAAGGGGGAGTGAAAATACTTTCGGTGTAATTATTCAATCGTGTAGCAAGGAGAAGATAATGGGTAGAACGTCAAATGATGATCGTAGTGATAGCATGAACCCAAACAATGATTCATACCATGACAGTATGGATAATCATTCCGATCAACTAAATCCAAACAATGATGAATATCAAGGCTCAGATAATGACAATGAAGATGAAACGTAATATTTTCAGTTAGGCGGAATTAGTATATTTTGTCATTGAAGGTGTGGCTTGTCGGTGGTGCTGGGGTAAAGAATACAAGACCAAAGCATTATCGGTATCAATGATTAACCGCCAAGCCACACTCATATTTTTATGGGTTAACTTTGTTGGAAGTAATAGGTAAATCAAGCGACAATTGCAAGAGAAAGTAAGCGCATAAAAAATAAAGTTTAAAGTTGCTGCTCCATCTGAGTAAGAAGCCAATAAAGTGCTAACAAACTCATCCAGGCAGACTGCCAAAAGTGTCGCGATTTTTGCAAAAACCGCAAAAAGTCGCGCCACTTTCGTCAGCGGCTGATGAGGGCGTTAGATGGACAATAGCGGTAAAGATTTTTAATTGAATAATGGCCGTGAAAGGCAGCGTAAAAAATACAACCCGAGGCTTCGTTAGGCCTCCCCATCGCACGACGCTGGTTCAAATAACAGTCGGGCAATAGTGATGCATCAAGGGGCTACAAATCTCGACCAATTAAAATAAAACCCTTGTCCGTCTCAATCTTCCGGGGGAGCTAAAAAGAAAAACAAACCTAAAAACACAATAATACTGGCAAGCCCGGTTATCCGTTCACCGTTTTAGAAAAACGGTAGCGTCCAACAACAATTTTGTTTCGTGGTTTTGTTCAAGAAGGATTCTATTAGCGTGATTCCTTCTTTTTTTTAGGCAGATAACGATTGCCAGACGCTGTGTTTAAACAAAGCCTGTGCCAAGCCGCTTTTATCCTGAAGGGCAGGGGGCAGCCTGAGGCAGTTGGAGGCGGAAAGGATTTTCCTGTTGGCAAGTCCATCCAGGCTCGCCCTCGAAAAAAAGCAAAAACCATGTTACTTTTACGTTACTGAGGGGTGAGATTGAAAGTAAAAAATAAACCAGCCCGTTCATTTTTGTGGGTGAGCATCTAACAATCTCATCCAAGCGGACAGTCAAAAGTGTCGTGGCTTTTGCAAAGAACGCAAAACCCCCGCCTCTTTTGCCTGCCGCTGATGAGGGCGTTAGATGGAAGATGGCGGTAAAGCCCTTTAATTGAATAATGGTTGTGAAAGGAAGCGTAAAAAATACAATCCGGGGCTTCGTTAAATCTCCCCATCGCACCACGCTGGTTCAACGTACCACCAGACGATAGTGATGCGTCAAGGTGGCTACAAATCTCGACCAGTTAAAAGAAAACCCTTATCCGTCTCAAACTTTCAGGGGAGCCAAAAAGAAAAACAAACCTAAAAGCACAATAATACTGGCAAGTACCGTTATCCGTTCACCGTTTTAACAAAACGGTAACGCCCAACAAAATTTATTTTGTGGTTTTTCTCAAGAAGGATTCTATTAGCGTGATTCCTTCTTTTTCAGGCAGGTAACGATTGCCAAGTCCTGTGTTTAAACAAAGCCCGTGCCAAGCCGCTTTTATCCTGAAGGGCAGGGGGCAGCCTGAGGCAGTGGGAGGCGGAAAGGGTTTTCCTGTTGGCAAGTTCATTCAAGCTCGCCCTCGAAAAAAAGCAAAAACCGTGTTACTTTTACGTTACTGAGGAATGAGATTGAAAGCAAAAATAAACCAGCCCGTTCATTT
>QIJL01000182.1 GCA_003232435.1 Flavobacteriales bacterium
ATAAGAAAATATGGTTTTTTTCGATTTTAGTAAATCACTCAAATTGTGCCTAGTGTTTTTATTGCCTTTTACTATGTTTTCCCAAGAAGACAATACGGGCAATTGGCTTATGTATTTTGGCATGAACAAAATAAGTGATAAATTTAGTGTCCACACTGAAATACAATACCGAAACCATACCTTGACCCCCAATAATACCGAGCAGTTATTGCTAAGAACGGGCCTTAATTACCATTTTTCCGAAAAAGCCTTTGTAACTGCAGGGTATGCTTATATACCCTCTTATGTATATGACTCTGAACAAAGTGCACCTGAAACCGAGGAACATAGAATATGGCAACAGTTTATTTTAACGAATAAAATCGGTAGGGTGAAATTTGAACATAGGTATAGAATAGAACAACGATGGGTAGGCCAAGATTATAGAAACCGTTTTCGTTATCGCCTAATGTTGTTCATACCGCTCAACAGACCCAAAATTGAAAAAGGCAGTTTGTTTATAGGCTTGTACAATGAGGTTTTTGTAAACGCAAAAAAGACTTTTTTTGACAGAAACAGGCTGTACGGGGCATTGGGGTATCAGTTTAGCAAAAGTACCGGTGTGCAATTGGGCATGATGCACCAACAAGTCAATGATTTTGGCAAATGGTATCTGCAATTTGCAGTTGTTTTCAATACCGATCTGAGAAAACAAAGACCACAAGAGTAAACCACCCCTGGGGCGGTCATTGCTTCCCATTAGAAGACGACTATTCGACCCTTATTGCCATAAATTCTTTAAATTTGCCGAACTAGTTGACCAGTATGATCGATACGATAAGGGAACATATTACCGAGGTTGAAAAATTCACCGCCGATTCTAAAGAAGCCATTGAGGAATTCCGGATTAAATATTTGGGCAAAAAGGGATTGCTGAACGACTTTTTTGCAGAATTCAAAAATGTGCCGAACGGTCAGAAGAAAGAATTCGGTCAGACCATCAACGAACTGAAAAAAGCCGCAACGGAGAAGGTAAGCGCGCTCAAAAAAACTCTTGAGAACAAATCGGAGGATAAAAATGTCTACGGCGATCTCACGCGCCCGGGTGAACCGATAGAACTCGGTGCACGCCATCCGATATCCATCGTAAAAAATCAAATCATCGATATTCTTTCGCGAATCGGATTCAATGTGTCAGAAGGCCCTGAAATCGAAGACGATTGGCACAACTTTACTGCCTTGAATTTGCCTGAGCATCATCCTGCCCGTGATATGCAGGATACTTTTTTCATCCAAACAAATCCTGATGTTCTTTTGCGAACGCACACCTCATCGGTACAGGTTCGCTATATGGAAAACAATAAACCACCTATTCGAACCATCTCTCCGGGAAGAGTGTATCGCAATGAAGCTATTTCTGCCCGGTCACATTGTTTTTTCCATCAAGTGGAAGGATTATATATCGACAAGGATGTTTCCTTTGCGGATCTAAAGCAAACACTACAATTCTTTACCACCGAGCTTTTCGGGAAGTCAAAGATCCGGCTTCGGCCCTCCTACTTTCCTTTTACGGAACCAAGTGCGGAAGTAGATGTCTATTGGGGGTTGGAAACCGAAACCGATTACAAAATGACCAAAGGCACCGGTTGGCTCGAAATTATGGGCTGCGGTATGGTCGATCCCAATGTTTTGGACAATTGCGGTATCGATTCAAAAGAATACTCCGGTTTTGCATTCGGCATGGGTATCGATCGCATTGCTTTATTACTTCATCAAATCCCCGACATTCGTTTGTTGAGCGAAAACGATGTGCGCTTTTTAGAGCAGTTCAAATCGGCACTCTAAGCCCCCTAGCCCCCAAAGGGGAAACACAAGATTCGTATTAACCTGAGTTCGACGTAACGGATTAACAAAAAAGTGCCAATTGAGCTGTATTTTCAGTTTCAAATTTGATTCCCGGTTTTTTGTCCTGAAAGGAATAGGCGATAAGACTGGCCACTAGGTTGGTTATAAAATTCCCAAAACATCTATGCCTGGAATGCTCTGCCTGGGAAATATTTTTCAATTGGTCGTTGATGGTCTCTATGACAGATCTTTTGCGGAGCAGTATCCTGTCCCTCATGGTCATCAGAATATTCTTCATGTTGTTCCTGATGCTCGTTATCAGGTGCAGGCCGTCGTCAAAGAGCATATTGGCCAGTTCCTTCGATATATATCCTTTGTCGGCATACAGGCTCCCTATTATTTCCTTGAGGAGATTGTTCTCCTTGATAGGGGTCCTATCGTCCACATTTGCCTGTGTGATAATAAAATTAAGGAGTTCCCCCTTGTCATTGACCACGATATGGAGCTTGAAACCATGGAACCATCCCATGGTGGATCTGCCCGTGGCGGCGATATCCTTGAACACCCTATTGTTCTTTATCCGTTTATTGTTGCAGACCCTCAACGGGGTGGAATCTATAAAAGAGATGCCGGTACATTTTCCCAAACAACATGTTTTCATATATAGGGCCAAGGGCAGCACATTGGATTGCATCAACTCCACAAAACGGTTATAGGACACCGTGTCGGGAAATTCCCTGACAAGGTGCTTTTGAAGATAAAAGATATAGAAATGTTTAAAGGTCCCGAACCCGCTCAAATGGAACAAGACCGTAATGGTCAATATTTCACTGGTAGACATTACGGATTTTCTGTTTCCGGCCTTTTTTCCGGTAGATATCCGCCTTTTTCGCCAAGCAGGGTCAAAAACAATACAGAAATCATCGATGGAACAAAATATTTCAGTGATTTCATCTGTAGAGACCATGAGCAGAATTTTAGTTAGTATATTGATTGTCAATACTTTAATATACAAAAAATTCTGCTCTTTCTATGTTGAAAAAACGTTTTCTTAGGTCGAACTCAGGTT
>QIJL01000557.1 GCA_003232435.1 Flavobacteriales bacterium
AGAAGTAAGCGAAGGTGTGCCGTATATCTTAACGCCTCCTGTAAAAGATGAACCTCAAATAAACGGAGCTTTGATTTATGGAGAGAGACCAGGTAAACCGTTTTTATATAGAATCGCTGCAACAGGCAAGCGTCCAATGAGTTTTAAGGCGGATAATTTACCCAAAGGTTTAACCTTGGATACAAAAACCGGAATAATTAATGGCAAAGTGGAAATACGATGTGACGTTGACTGCTAAAAATGATTTAGGTTCAGATGAAAAAATATTGGAAATAGTTATCGGTGATAAATTATCATTAACTCCGCCGATGGGATGGAACAGTTGGAACTGCTGGGGATTGAGCGTGAGTCAAGACAAGGTTTACGATGCGGCAAAATCATTTGTTGATAAGGGCTTGGCTGATCACGGCTGGACCAACATCAATATTGATGACGGCTGGGAGATATTCGGAAAGTCGGACGCACCGAAACGCAGCCGCAAGGGTGAGATATTGACTAATGAAAAATTTCCCGACATGAAAAAGCTTGGATATGATATTCATGCGCTCGGTTTAAAATTTGGGATCTATTCTTCCCCTGGTCCGCTTACTTGCGGAGGCTATACTGCCAGCTATAAACATGAATACCAAGATGCAAGAACTTTTGCGAAATGGGGAATTGATTATCTAAAATATGATCTTTGTTCCTATCGTAATTTTATGAATAACCAAAATTCTGTTGAGGAATTAAAGCCTCCGTATATATTGATGAATAAAGCATTAAGAAGTATTGACAGAGATATTGTTTATTCTATCTGTGAATATGGAAATGGAAAAGTCTGGGAATGGGGCGAAAGTGTAGGCGGTAATCTTTGGAGAACTACCAGAGATATTTGGGACAACTGGGATAGAATGTATGAGATCGGTTTCGGACAAGTAGAGAATGCGAAATATGCTGGTCCCGGACATTGGAACGATCCCGATATGTTGGTAGTCGGTTGGGTTGGCTGGGGACCTAATCTTCATCAATCTGAATTAACACCCGATGAACAATACACACATGTTAGTTTGTGGTCGATGCTTTCTGCCCCGTTATTACTGGGGAATGACCTTACCAAGCTGGATACTTTTACTTTGAATCTGATCACAAACGATGAAGTAATTGCAATCGATCAAGATAAGTTAGGGAAGCAGGCAACTCCGGTCATAAAGACTGACGACATTCAAGTTTGGAAGAAAGAACTTTCCGACGGAAATATAGCGATCGGAATTTTTAATGTCAGCAAAGAAAACCTGGATTATAAACTTGAACTGAAAAAACTCGGTGTTAACGGAGAAGTAACATTAAGAGATTTATGGCGTCAGACGGATATCGGAAAATTTAATAATATGTTTACAACAAGGATACCTTCACACGGCGTGAAATTATTGAAGGTATTTCTGAAATAGAATTGTCGCGGATTTTAATGTGTAGTGGACGAAAATTTTGCGTCCACTACAAAATAAAATGTTTCTCTATTTTTTATTTATAAAGTATATTCACATAAATTATAATTCAATGGCATAAAAAATTATAAGTTAGTTTATCGGTTCTGAAGAAAAACTCTGTCTAATCAATCCTTCTATTTAGTTACAAACATAATAGTTTATAAAAAACTGTCGTACGCTTTACAGAAATTGACCTTGTTTAGTAAGTATTTTAAGGGTAATTAAAATTGTTATGTAACAGAACAAAAAATTATTCACGAAATTAACGAAACTTACAATTTTCGGACATCAGGAATTTATATGAATAAAAGGATAATGATCAGCACATCGGCAAACGGTCCTTTAGTTGTGAAGCACCTTAAAAGTATTACAGAAGCAAATGGGAACATCTTCCCGATAAAGAAGGAAGCAACTGCTCTTTGTCGCTGCGGAAATTCAGAAAATAAACCTTTCTGCGATGGAACACATGGTAAAATAGGATGGACAGATGAAAAATTAGAAGGGCGGCAGCAGAGAAAGACAGATGATTATGTAGGCAAGAAAATTATAATCCACGATAACCGCGGTATTTGTGCTCATATTGGGTTTTGCACTAACGGTTTGCCGAAGGTCTTTCAAATGGGTGTAGAACCGTGGATTGATGCCGATGTCGAAAGTGTTGAGAAGATTATTAAAACTATAAAAAAATGTCCGTCAGGAGCCTTGAGTTACTCAATCGATGGTGTGTTATACAATAAGTTTTCAGAACACCCGGAAATCAAGATCACCGAAGACGGACCTTATTTTGTCAAAGGCTCAATTGAACTGCATGACAAGGACCATCCTGAATCAGAAGAACACTTTGCTTTGTGCCGCTGCGGAAAATCTAAAAACAAACCTTTCTGCGACGGGGAACATTGGTATTCAAAATTCAAAGATGAAGGAAAAGCCAAACCGATCGGACTAAATTCAAATGAAAGAGTAGCGAGCATTCAAAAACTGGCTCAAAGCGGGAAAAGCGAGAATTCAGCTATGAGTACTTTGCGAACATTTCCCGGGTTTGAAACTCTTGTCTTTAAAGGAGCGCAATTGCATAAAATGCCTTTGAACGAGGACATCGGGGTAAACACGAAAACGATAATCGGAAAAACGGCTAAACAGCCTCTTGAATTAGAACTGCCGTTTTATGTTTCGCACATGTCATTTGGCGCACTTTCGCGTGAAGCTAAAATCGCTTTGGCAAAAGGTACAAGTATCGTGGGAACAGCTATGTGTTCAGGTGAAGGTGGTATGCTGCCGGAAGAACGTCAATCGGCATCGAAATATATTTATGAACTTGGAACTGCTGCCTTCTCGCATATTGATAGTGTAATGATGCTGGCTGATGCTGTAGAATTAAAAATTGGTCAAGGCGTAAAGCCTGGGCTGGGCGGTCATTTACCCGGACACAAAGTAACAGAAGAGATTGCAAAGATCAGAAGTTTAAAACCAGGCGAAGCATCTATTTCACCTGGCAGACTTTCCGGTGTAAATAATCTGGAAGATCT
>QIJL01000428.1 GCA_003232435.1 Flavobacteriales bacterium
TAATCAACGAAAAACCGTTGTCTTCGGCAAAATCGATGCCTTGTATCGAAATTCCATACCCTTCGGTATATCTATCGGGAATATAAGTCGCCACGTTCGGATAATAGCTTAACAGATAAGAAGATACAAGTGAAACGGCGGTAGTGCCATCTACATCGTAATCGCCAAAAATTAGGATATTTTCACCGCTTGAAATTGCATTTTGAATGCGCTTAACGGCCACATCCATATCTTTCATCAAAAAAGGATCATGTAAATCGGAAAGTTCGGGCCTAAAAAATCTCTTGGCCTCTTTATAATTCGAAATTCCACGTTGCAAAAGTAGTTTTGCAACCAAATTATCGACTTTTAGCTCGTCGGCCAAAAAGTCGATTCTCTGTTGTTCAGGTTTGGGTTTTATGGTCCAGCGCATGGTTTAAAATACAAATTCAAAGGTCAAACTCAACTTTTCTGTATGGCCCGACAACTATTCTTAATTATTGTAGCAATAATCTTTATCAATTGTTCAACCTCTCCTAATAGTTCTTCTCTTTTCAAACTTTTACCATATTCGATTTATTTAAAATCTTGAGGTTAATTCTAGGTTCCTTAAGTTCTTTCAATGAAATAGTAGCTTTGTTTTTAATGTCCTTATCCGATTGCGCGCTCCTTGCATTTCACCAAAATTCAGTGCTGAACTACCACCAGACCGTAAAAGTTGATGGCCATAATATTACCCTGTGAAATCCTTTGGAATCGAGTTGGAAAACAAAGCAATATCCGCGGCAAAATTTACCAATCTCTCTTCTAGATCATATGGTTTCGCCATTTTCTTGTATTTGAGTTTGTCTTTATTTATGAAAAACCGTCTTTATCTCCAACTCCGCAAACCTCCTGAACATCTCCATAACGCCGCAATATTTTTCAACGGACAGATCAACAGCGCGCTGCAGCTTTTTCTAAATGGTATTCTATAACTACTGAATCATAATATTTTGGATGTTCATCGGTAAGATTGGCAATAGTTTCGATGGTAAATTCATCGACATCCAACTTCATTTTCTTAATAAGGGAGGCAACATCCAGGCCGGAACAGCCTGCTAAACCTGACAACATCAGCGCTTTTGGTCGATAGCCTTTTCCTTCTCCCCCATCATCCGGCCCGGCATCGATTGTAAGATTCAACCCTGATGGATTATTACTTTCGAAGGCCATGCCTCCAAGCCATTTGGTCGTGATATGATTTGTTGCTCCCATAAATTTTTGTTTCTTGTGATACTACAAAAGTAATATAAAAGAAAGCATATGCCCTTAGTAACTCCGCTTGATCCGAACCACGATATCGAAACCAAAGAATTGGCCCAATTCTTTAATGAGACCTTGGGGTTTTGCCCAAATTCCGTTTTGACGATGCAACGCCGGCCAGCCATTTCCAAAGCTTTTATAAATCTCAATATAGCCGTTATGGCGAACGAAGGTCGCGTCACGTCCGCACTAAAAAGAATGATCGCTTGGGTAAGCAGTAATTCCACAGGATGCCGCTACTGCCAGGCCCATGCCATTAGAGCCGCCGAACGCTACGGGGCGGAACAGGAGCAACTCGATAATATCTGGGAATACCGAACCCACGCCGCCTTTTCAGAAGCAGAACGTGCCGCATTGGATTTCTCGTTAGCAGCCTCTCAAGTGCCGAACGCCGTAAATGCTGAAATCAAGAAACGATTATACGAACATTGGAACGAGGGTGAGATCGTGGAAATGTTAGGCGTTATTTCCTTATTCGGATATCTCAACCGTTGGAACGACTCGATGGGTACTTCAATCGAAGATGGAGCGGTGGAAAGCGGCGAGCAATATTTAGGGGAACACGGTTGGGAAAAAGGGAAACATGATGGAAGCAGATATTAGATTGTCGGATTTTTAGATTTTTGGATAGTTAGACGGCGTTGCGAATAGAGAATTATTCTTTCAATTTCTATTATACTGTAACTGTTCGGCCGCAGTGCTTTCTCCCCCCTTTGTCATTCCGAACCTGCCTGCCGGTTTACCCGCCGTAGGAGGGCAGGCAGGTGCCTCGGAATGACAAGAGAGGGGGCTGAACATAGAAGTTACTTTGATCCGATAAAAATATAAGCGTACCAATAATCGAATTGTTTAAAATCAAAAATGGTGAAGCCTCTAAAATCAATTAATAGAGGTTGCCTTAAGGTGGTATGGACAGGCTCTAAAAGTTCAGTACAGTAACCCAAACAAATATAGTGGTATCACGTTCATAGCACCCACTTCCATATCATCACGAACAACATAACTGTCTTTCGTTCCTTTAAGTTGTTTTGTCGATTTTCCTTTTCCACCAATTTCAAAAGTATATTTTCTGTCTATTAGAAAATCACCTTTCTCGGCCAAATGGATCTCATAAAGGTTTTTCATCTGATTGGCAAAAAATGTTTCCCTCATAGCACCAACATCCGCACTGTCAGCACTTAGTGCCAAAATTAAGTTGGTATTGTTCAAGTATAGCTTCTCGGGCTTTGTAAACGCCCCGACACCCTTTGTCGGTTTAAATAACTCCATCACTAAATCGGCCCTGTTAAGAAGTTTTATCGAATTCAGCAAAAACTCTCTGGAAATACCCAATCGCTCACTTAGTTTTGAGATATTAGGGGTAAACGGCACCGATTGGGCTATGGCGACCAAAAGTTTCTTTATTTTTCTGCTTTCTAGGTAAGGAATGTTCTCTACGGCATTTACATCAACTTCTAAAATTAGATTTATGGTTCGGGTCAACTTCTGTAAATAGCTGTCTTGATTATCTAGAAAATAGGGGTAAGAACCATAATTCAAATAATTTTTAAAGTCCTTGATAGGTGATGGCATTGTTTTTTTGACCTGTCTGGCAATTTTCACATGATCGGTCAATAAGTCTTTTAACTTTACCTTCGGAAGGTCATGCCCATGTGTAAATAGAACGAACTCTCTAAACGAAAGTTCCTTTAAATGATAACTTACCGCCCTTCTGCTCAAATCAGATTCTCCTTTGTAAATTTCCAACATAGAAGAGGAAGTGAATACGGTTTTTAGATTTGGAAACTGATCATAAACCAGTTTCAGCTCTCTAGACCATTGTGGGTATTTATGAACCTCATCCAAAAAAAGATGTGTTCCCCCGTGTAGCACAAAATCTTCTACTAAAGAAACCAATGTATTGTTTAAAAAATAGAGGTTGTCTAAAGAAACGTATAAAGGAGTTGTTTTCTTTGGTAGTCTGTATTTAATATATTGAAGCAAAATCGTTGTTTTTCCCGAACCTCTTGCTCCTTTAATGGCGATAAGTCTATTGGTCCAGTCTATTTCGCTCAATAAGTAACGCTCGATTTTTGAAACATCGGAAAGGATCTGTTCTTGGAGTGCGAATAAAGTATCCATTTTTCGTTCGATTTACTACAAAGTTACAATAATTGTATGTAATCGCAAACAAAAAAATATAATAACCGTATGTTATTGCAAACAAAAAATAAGTCTTTGGCGAAGAATATAAAAAGAAGACCTCTATTTCTTCCCCCCGACAACAATAACAATCTCGCCTTTTGGCGGCTTTCCGGAATAGTGCTTTAAAACTTCTTCTGCCGTACCACGAACGGTTTCTTCGTACATTTTTGTCAATTCCCGCGAAACGGAAACAGGTCTATCAGTTCCAAAATATTCTACAAAGTTTCCTAGTGTCTTGAGA
>QIJL01000264.1 GCA_003232435.1 Flavobacteriales bacterium
CACGAATTTTCACAAATCCTCTTTTGCGCGAATTGGAATTTGGTGCTTGGGATTTGGGATTTTAATGCCTCGTGGGCTTGCCCCGAGGATTTTTTACTAGAACTGGTTTAAACTTTTTGTTTGGAACCGAGAATATCGGCTTTTGTGCCCAGATGAAGCCATTTTTTAACAGCATAGCAGGCTACGGTGGTCAAAAATGGCAAAATATGGGTGCAAAATGTGATATTTGCAGGTAAAAGAGAAAGTTTAAACCAGTTCATAGATTACCTTTAAACGAAAATCATTTTAAATGGATTTTACCAACCCCCTGGTTTACGGAGCACCTTGTTTTATTGCCTTTATTTTATTGGAACTTACGTATAGCAAAACCCACGGCGACGAAGATCTGTATGTATGGAAGGACCTTTTCGCTAGTGGGGCCATGGGCGTCGGATCGGCTATTATCGGCCCGCTGTTCAAGGTCATTTTCGCTATAGTGCTTTTCGAGGCAACTTTTGAACTCTTCAACCCAGAGGTCAATGGAGTTCATACGAACATATTGGGCTATGAGGCCTTTGGTTATACTATTTGGGTGTTTTTATTGTGCCAATTGGCAGATGATTTTACCTACTACTGGTTCCATAGGGCGAATCATGAAATTCGCGTGCTCTGGGCCGCACATATCGTGCATCATTCTTCCGATAACTTTAATTTGGGAACCGCCGTACGTAACGGATGGTTTACCATCCTCTACAAACCCTTTTTTTACATGTGGTTGCCAGCCGTAGGCTTTCCACCTGAAGTGGTCATGGTCTGTTTGGGCATAGAAGCCTTGTGGCAGTTTCAACTGCACTCCAAATACGTGCCGAAAATGGGAATTATCGAGAAAGTCTTCAATACGCATACCATGCACCAAGTACATCATGCCCAGAATGTCGAGTATTTGGATAAGAACCATGGGGGCTTCCTGAACATCTTTGATAAAATCTTCGGTACCTGGAAAGAATTGGATGATGACATCGACGTTACATACGGAGTGATACATCCCCCGAAAAACCACAATCCGATTGAAATACTGACCCATGAATATAAAGACATCTGGGTCGACTTGAAGAAATCCTCCAAAATATATGATAAGTTCATGTATATCTTTGGCCCTCCGGGATGGAGCCATGATGGCAGCACCATGACCGTAAAACAACAACAAAGGCTTTTTGAAGAGCAGAAAAAGCTGAATCCTGAAGTGGTATTTGAAAGGCCGAACTAGCGGTTTTTGTTTTAAGTATTTTGTTGCGTTTAATATGCTTATCAATAGTTTTTATGGATTTTTGAAGTAAGAAATTAAAGAAGCAATGTAGAAAGTAAGTTTTTTACTTTTCCAACGTTTTAATTAGACAATAGGACCATTTAATTACTCTTTTGGTACAATAAGTGGTATAATACAGTAGATTGCAAAGTGTTTATTTCTATGTTGTTAATTAGCAAGGTTATGTTTTAGAAAAATGTAGAACTGCCATATTCATTGTAACTGATTGATATTAAGAATCTTAAAATACCCTATAAGCTAATTATTTTCCATATGACACCTATGATTTCAATTTTTCATTGTAAAAACAATGAAATCCACAATATTATAAAACAGAACCATTAGCAATAAGTTATTGAAAAAAAATGTTTATTTTGTATCGGTAAAAACTAGTTCATGCGCGAATTCACAATTACAAAAGAACCACTGAAAAGTAAGCAGAAGGATACCATTCGAATCAAAGGCGGAAACCTTGACTTTTCCCTTAGCGTATTTAATGGAAAACAAGGAGATCATTTTCTCTGTTATTGTCCGACGTTAAACATTTCTGGTTATGGTAGTACTGAAAAAGAGGCAGAAGACTTTATTAAAGTTGAAATGAAAGTATTTTGCGAAGATATAATGGCAATGCCCACAGACGAAAGAGAGAGCTACCTTTTGTCGCTCGGATTTAAAAAGGAGCGATTTCGAAAAAAGAACTTCTCAAAAGCATATATTGACGAGAATGGTCGCCTTCAAGATTTTGATGAGGGTACTACGGTAGAGCGTAAAATACTCCAGGTCGCGTAATGGGTGATTTTCGCCCAATTAAGACTAGGCTATTTATCAAGTATCTTGAAAAGCATAATTGTTATAGAGTAAAAAGTAAGTCTGGGGGCAGTCATTCATATTGGAAAAGACCAGGTCTAACAAGAAGGATAACAATCCGCGAAGCTGATAAAGAAATCCCACCTTTTCATATTAAGACTAATTTGGAGACCCTAGGATTAAGTTTTAAGGATTTGGAGGATTTCATAAACAAGAAAAAATAATTCTCAACCAAAATTACAATTCGACAGTAGCTTTTATATGTGGGGCAGAAATAACTCAATCCAATTATGTTTATTTTTTTCAATAATTACTTTGGGGTTTGTTCCGTCGATATTGCAAAGGATCAATTCGGCATTTGAATAATCATCATGGTTTTTAGAAGGGTCGGCGGGCGAACGATAGACTAACAGCTTTCTCTTATCAGGACTCACTTTTGGCCACCAATAGTCAAAATCAGGATTGCTTAAGATAGGGGATTCAACTCCATTTTCAAGTTTGTACAACTCATTGTGTCTATTAGGGTTCTTGGAATACAGCAAAATATCCGCTATTTCATTCTCAATTTTCACTTTGGGCTCGTCGTCAGAATTACAAGAGCTGCAAGCTATACAAACAAGTAAGGTTAGAATAAGTCTATTAAGCCTTCCAACACTTATGGGGTAACCGTTCAGCCGAAGTGCTTTCTCTCCCTCTTTTGTCATTCCGAACGAAGTGAGGAATCCCTTGGGAGTGTTGACACTACCTTTCACCTGTATTGAACTGCAAACAGGGGCTTTCTTGCCAACTCAGTACAAGTGCTGGCATCGGCCATCAATGCCAAAACGGGACCCGAACAAGCATATGCAGGGATTCCTCGTGCCTCGGAATGACAAGAGAGGGGCTGAACAGTTACCTTATGGGATAAAATAAAATAGAAGCGCACATATTATGCAAAACGGGTTTTACGACCGCTTGTTGCATTTGAAATGCACTATGTATTGCGTTATTCTTCGGGCGAGATTTCCCTGATTTCGGATTTTGTATTCTTTTTCATCCGAAGATCCAAGAATTCCACGAGCAAAGAGAACGCTATGGCAAAGTACAGATAGCCTTTAGGTATTACCCCGACTTCGTTTCCGAATACGATCAAGTGCCCTATATGGGCAGCTTCAGCGATAAGCAAGAATCCGATTAGGATCAAGAAAGAAAGTCCTAATATCTGTATGGAAGGGTGTTTGTTGACAAATTCGCCAACCGGATTGGCGAACAACATCATAATAACCACTGAAATCACAACTGCTATGACCATGAGTACAAGCGCATCGTTGGGATTAGGGGAAATACCATTGGTCATACCGATGGCCGTGAGAATTGAATCGAAGGAAAAAACAATATTAATCATGGTTATTTGAACGATGGCCTTCGTCAAGGATGTTGATCGTGACTTCTTGACTTCCACTTCATCATGGCCTTTGTGTTCAACTTTTTCATGTATTTCTCGAGTACTCTTATAAAGAAGAAAAAGCCCTCCTCCAAATAAAATCAATGCTTGCCCACTTATACCACCTGATATCCATGATTCATCGAATACCCAAAAAGGCATCTTCATCGCAGTAAGCCATGTAATACCGAACAATAAGATGATACGCATGGCCATCGCGAGAACCAACCCGATATTCGTTGCTTTTTTTCGTTGTTTTTCTTCTAACTTCCCAGCCGCAATAGAGATGAAAATAATATTATCGATTCCCAAGACTATTTCCAAAAAAGTCAATGTCAATAGGGCGACCCAGGCATCGGGGTTAGCGAAAATTTCAAACATATTTTGGTGGGTTTAGGAGGTTAAAAAAAGTCCAAGCGCAAGTGTCAAGTTCAAGAAAAGTTTATGAGTTTATAAAAAACAATTTTGCCTACTGCCTACTGCCTACTGC
>QIJL01000625.1 GCA_003232435.1 Flavobacteriales bacterium
AAAAATCGCATGGTTATTCGCATGCCTCTTGTTCATCGCTTGTAAAAGCGAAATAAAAAAGACGCCCATTCTGGTCGAGTCAGAAAGTTTCGATACTTGGGGTGGCTGGGTTCTCGACCAGCAGTCAATCGACCAAATGGGCTCTGCCTATCTTATGGCGCACGGATTGGGTGTCAAAGTCGAAGATGCGAAAACTACAGTGGAATTAGATCAGCCTGGTACATATAGAGTATGGGTTCGAACAAGGGACTGGTCAGCTCCATGGAAAACGGAAGAATACAAAAACGATACCGTGATGCGGGCAGTTGGTTTTCCGGGGAAGTTTCAAGTTTTGTTAGATGGCAAGGCCCTAGATACCATATTCGGAACAAAGGGTAACGAGTGGCACTGGCAAGATGGAGGAATCTTTTCCATTTCAAAACCGTCAGTTGAACTTTCACTTCACGACCTTACCGGATTCAACGGGCGCTGCGATGCCATCGTTTTTAGCAGTGACCTGAATTTTATCCCGCCGAATGAATTGGAGCCCATGACAAGCTTTCGACAAAAATTGTTGGGAACGACGAATACTATCGATAAAGGATCTTACGACCTTGTTGTAGTCGGAGGAGGAATTGCCGGAATTACTACCGCTATAAGTGCCGCTAGACATGGTAACACCGTTGCCTTGATTCAAAACCGCCCGGTTCTGGGGGGAAACAATAGTTCTGAGGTGCGCGTTGGACTCTCGGGGCTCATACATCAAGAACCTTATTCGAATATCGGAAATCTTGTAGACGAAATCTCCCCCGTAGGGCATTGGACCTATTGGGATGCTCAAAAGAACCCCAATACCGAAAGAAGCCAGAAAATTATCGAAGCTGTCGAGAACGATACTATTCTCAAAATTCACAATGCGGCACCCAAGGAGAATTATCAGGATGATAAAAAGCTAAATGCGGTTTTAGCCGAAAAAAACATTACACTTTTTCTAAATACCCACATGAACGGAGTGGAAATGGAAGGCGATAAAATTGTTTCCGTCAATACCATAAATCTGAAAACGTCGGAAAGACAGAATGTTAAGGGAACACTTTTTGCCGATTGCACCGGAGACGGAAATCTCGGATTTGCGGCGGGGGCTCATTTTAGACAAGGAAGGGAACCCCGTTCATTGACCTTTGAGACGTTAGCTCCGGCAAAGGAAGACCAATTGTTGATGGGTTCTTCTATGCAATGGGTCGCCGAACGCTTAACCGAAAATCCGCCTTTTCCAAAAAAAATACCCTGGGCGGTGCAGTTCAATGAGGATACCTGTGTGCCTACGGACAAGGGCGATTGGGACTGGGAAACCGGTGCAGACCGAGATCAAGCGACGGAAACGGAACGAATACGTGATTATGCTTTACGGATTATCTTCGGAAATTGGGCGATTTTAAAGCACCATTCCAGTAAAGAACCCGAATTTCAAAAATACAAAGACCTTTCCCTGCAATGGATAGCCTATATCGCTGGAAAAAGGGAATCGCGGAGGTTAATGGGTGATATTATCCTTAGACAACAAGATATCGAAGAAGGCGAGCCGTATCTCGATGCATCCGTTACAACAACATGGACGATAGATCTTCACTATCCCAAAAAGCTAAAATGTGCCTGCGATGCTTTTATGTCGAACGCCGACCATGTTGAAATTAAACCTTATCCAATTCCTTATCGTACTCTTTATTCCCGAAACATTGAAAACCTTATGATGGCCGGGCGAAATATAAGTGTAACCCATGTTGCTTTGGGCACTGTTAGGGTACAACGAACTACCGGAATGATGGGCGAAGTTGTCGGCATGGCCGCTTCGTTATGCAAAAAACATCAAACTACTCCGAGAGGGGTTTATGAAAACCACCTCCCCGAGCTAATCGAATTGATGAAAAATGGGGTCCCCGCTCCTACAGATGCCCCTTCTAAGTTGATGTACTATACCGATAAACTTCATGCAGAGAAAATACCGACCACCAAAATGTGATTTTCCGTCGGACGAATGCTATGAATTGAACCCAGCGGATATTGAACATTTAAAGCGATATTTACCATGCTTATGACTCTTGATGCGAATCAAATGAAAATAACGCCGATTGCCGATGTTGTCCCGGAAAAAAACATCATTGTTCTCTCCCCACATTATGATGACGTTTTATTTATGCTGGGAGGCTATATCCTAAATTTGAAAAAAGCCGGAATATTGGGTACTAAGTCCTTTAAGATCAAACTCATTTTTTCACGAAGCAATTATCAGGTCGGCGAGGGTAGCGCAAATTTTGACCCTTCATTGGAACGTGTACAACATGCTACTGGCATTCGACTCATCGAAGACCAAAATTGTAACGATGAACTATTCGGCGATTCCGGTTATTCGTATGAACTTTTGGGCGAAAGGGAGTGTTTTGTAAGGGGAAAACCGATGACAGAAGGTGAAATGGAGTTTCCGCACGGCATGTACGAAGATTTTGATGAAAAGGATATCGAAGTCTTCGAGCGAATGAAACAACGATTTGAAAAGTATGCGATGACGGCCGATACAGCCATTATCGTACCAATGGCTATACGAGAACATATCGATCATTTTATAACACGGGAAGCCGCCATTGCCGTTGCCGAAAAACTAGGTGCCAACGCAAAGGCCAGATTCTATTTTCAGGAAGACAAACCCTATGGCGGTATCGCTTCTGAAATTGAATTGGAACGTATCGAAGGATTTATAAATTCTAACCAGCTCAACTCAAAATTTTATTCCTATGACCCGGAAGCCATAATCGATCTGGCCTTCAAACATTATGTGAGCCAAGTCGAGGAAGTGTACAAAATCGGCATACGAGACAGGGCTGATTTTTGGAAAACCAAAAT
>QIJL01000665.1 GCA_003232435.1 Flavobacteriales bacterium
CGAAAATCAAATCGTGTTTATTGTACACGATTACCTTTAATTCATGGGCATTGTCGTAAACTTCGGTTTGCGGAAGTTTGTTCTTTTTTGGTGAAAGGCAGATCCAGTCCCACGTTCCGGTCAATTCGTAGGCCCCCGATGTTTCGATATGGGTCTGCAAGTGCTTTTGCCTTAATGCTTCGGTCAAGGGATTCATATTCCACATTAAAGGTTCCCCACCTGTCACGACAATGGTATCGGAATACTTTACGGCATTTTCCACGATATTTTCTATGGAAGTCGGGGGGTGAAGATCAGCATTCCAGCTCTCTTTGACATCACACCAATGGCACCCTACATCACACCCGCCGATACGAATGAAATAGGCCGCCGTACCCTTGTGGAAACCTTCCCCTTGAATGGTATAGAATTCTTCCATCAATGGCAACATCAGACCTTTTTCGACATCCTCTAAAACATCATTTTCAAGCATTCGGCAAAGATAGGTGTTGCAAATTCCAAAACCCAGATTCCAAAACCCAAAAATGGAAAGGGTCAGTGATTAGTCGTCAGAATAGCTTAAACTCCTAAACTTTTTTTAAACTCCTAAACTTTTTTTTTCACATCAAATTTGTTTATTCGCTAATCAATGTATCCCTCCGGGGTTAAGAATCATTTCGGCTGAACAGTTACAAGGGTCAAAGTTTTTGCACTATTGGCGTAAATCCTCACGACCCTCGTGGTTAAATTTTAAAAGCAGCCAAAATTGACCTATTTTTAGACCAAAATAAGCCAAATGCCTAGCCAAGAAGATTTTTTCGCACATATTGAAAAAGGGTATACCACTAAAGGTGATTACATTACCATGGGTGCCGCAATGTTGAACGGGGTGGCCGTCAACAAGGCTTTTGTCAAATTGCCGCTAAGAACTTTGAACCGGCACGGGTTGATCGCGGGTGCAACTGGTACGGGCAAAACGAAGTCACTTCAAGTACTCGCCGAGAACCTTTCGGAAAAGGGTATTCCGGTACTTTTGATGGATTTAAAGGGAGACCTCAGCGGTCTTGCGCAACCGAGTCCCGGCCATCCGAAAATCGACGAGCGACATGAACAGATCGGACTTCCGTTCGATGCAAAGAGTTTTCCCATAGAAATTTTATCATTATCGGAACAAGGGGGCGTTAAGCTTCGGGCCACGGTTTCTGAATTCGGGCCTACCTTATTATCCAGAATCCTGGATCTGACCGAAACGCAAGAGGGCATTGTTGCGGTAGTTTTCAAATATTGCGACGACAATAAATTGCCTCTACTCGATTTAAAGGATTTCAAAAAAGTACTCCAATATGCAACTGGCGCGGGCAAAGCGGAATTTACAAAAGATTATGGAAGGGTTTCCACAAGTTCTACAGGAACAATACTTAGAAAAATAATCGAATTGGAACAGCAAGGTGCGGACCTCTTCTTCGGCGAGAAATCGTTCGAGGTAGATGACCTTACCCGTATCGATGAAAATGGCAGGGGTTATATCAATATATTGCGTTTGACCGATATTCAAGATCGCCCGAAATTATTTTCGACTTTTATGCTGAGTCTGCTCGCCGAGATTTATTCGACTTTTCCAGAACAAGGAGACAGTGATAGACCTAAACTGATTCTCTTCGTCGACGAGGCCCATTTGATTTTCAAGGAAGCGTCCAAAGCATTATTAAATCAAATCGAGAGTATCGTAAAACTGATACGTTCAAAAGGTATCGGACTGTATTTCGTTACCCAAAACCCGACAGACGTACCCAATGAAGTGTTGGCCCAATTGGGATTGAAAGTGCAACATGCTCTTCGGGCATTTACGGCAAGGGATCGAAAGGCTATTAAATTGACGGCGGAAAACTATCCTGAATCGAAATATTACGACACTAAGGAGGTACTGACTTCTTTGGGTATTGGAGAGGCCCTGATTTCGGCTTTAGACGAAAAAGGGAGGCCCACACCATTGGCAGCCACCCTACTGCGTGCACCAATGAGCCGTATGGATGTGCTAACGGATAGCGAACTGAAATCGGTCATCAAAAAGTCGGACTTGGTTAAAAAGTACGATGAGGCCATCGATCGCGAAAGTGCCTATGAAATTTTAAACGAAAAGATTGAAAAAGCCGAAAAGCTGGCCGAAAAAGAAAAATCAAAACCTGCTAGTAGAAGAACTTCCACAAGAAGAAGTACGCGGCAAAATCCCATTATAAAGGTGCTCACCAGCGCCACTTTTATTCGGGGGATGTTGGGCGTGCTAAAGAAAGTTCTACGCTAAGGCCCCTTCTGGCTCCCCCGCAGGGGGAGAACTAATTATGATGAAAAAAAGCATTCAAAATAGTGCGCATTACATTTGGGGCGATAATTGCAGCGGATGGCATTTGGTAAAGACCAACGACTTAAGTGTTATTCAAGAGTCGATGCCCACGAACACCGAAGAAAAAACACATTACCATGAATCATCACAGCAGTTCTTTTACATTTTAAAAGGAAAAGCTACTTTTATAACAAGCGAAGAAACCACTTTCGTCAATGAGGGGGAAGGTCTTCATATTACACCAAAAACAGTTCATCAAATCAAAAACGATTCTTCAGAACCATTGCATTTTTTAGTTATTTCACAACCGACATCAAAAGACGATAGACTTGAGGAACCATTTTACTGAAAATTTATGATAAACCCGTTGTGTATTTTTATCAAAAAACTGAAAATCGTAGTAAAATCTTCGCTCTCCTCCTCCTGTCCTAAAGCCCGCCTACCGGATTTGGCTGGCTGGCTGGCAGACAGGCAGGGATGGAACGAAGATTTCTTCAATTATCCCTTTAGGGAATGGGGAAAATTGGAGAAATCCCTTCA
>QIJL01000630.1 GCA_003232435.1 Flavobacteriales bacterium
GCCATGAACTACTGTCAAGCCTATAATCTGCCCATCGGACTTCTAATAAATTTTGGGGCAAAAAGCCTACAGTTCAAAAGGGTTTACAATGTAAATCATCCTGAAAACAAAAAATACAATAACCCCTAATTCTCTCAAAAAGAATCCTAAAATCAGATAATCTCAAAAATCTTAATTCAGACAAAAAGAACTCCAAAAAAATACACAATGCTAAAAAAACTCACTTCCGCTTTCGTTTTCTTAGGAATATTAATCTCGTGCCAGGCCCAGACCAACCTATCAGATGACACCAATAAAAACATTGTACTACGCATAGAAAACGGAACAAATACCGGTATCGTAGTCGGAATCATAGAATCAAATGGCGCTACAAATTTCCACAGTTATGGTGTCAAATCTTTAAAGACCAAAGAAGCCGTAGATAAAAATTCCGTTTTTGAAATAGGTTCTATTTCGAAAGCGTTTACCGGAATTTTGTTGGCCGATATGGTGTTGAAGAATAAAATGAAGCTTGATGACCCTTTACAAAAACATCTTCCGGAGGGAATTATCGCACCAACTCGAAATGGGGAGACCATCAAACTGGTTCATCTGGCCAACCATACTTCTTCGTTACCCCGTATGCCTTCAAATTTCAGTCCTGCAAATATGGCGAATCCCTTTGCCGATTATTCCGAGAAACAGTTATATGATTTTTTGGAGAGCTATGAACTCACACGGGAGATTAGCTCGCAATATGAATATTCGAATTACGCCATGGGTCTTACGGGCCATATTTTAGCATTCAAGAATAACATGACCTACGGGCAATTGTTGACGAAGGTCATTACCAAACCATTGGGTCTTGAAGACACCGGTATTACTCTTACCCCTACCATGAAAAAAAATCTCGCCATGGGTCACAGCGGTGGGGTCGAGGTTGAGAGTTGGACTTGGGAAGAACCTACTTTGGCAGGTGCCGGCGCGATCCGGTCGAATGCCGTTGATATGCTAGAATTTTTGGCGGTCAATATGGGGATTAAGAAAAACGATCTCTACCCCGCAATGCAATTAGCGCACAAAAATTCCGGAAAGGAAGAAAAAGAACCAATTGTTGGTTTGGGATGGCATACCATGGTGTTCGACGATACTGAAATAGTCTGGCACAACGGTGGCACAGGCGGTTATCGCACTTTTGCCGGATTTATTAAAGGAGGCGACAAAGGTGTGGTCGTGCTCTCAAATTCGAATACGGGGGTTGATGATATTGGCATTCATATTCTGCATCCTGAATCTCCATTGAATGAAATAAAACCTTCCATCGCGACCAAAATTCAGAAGGTAATCGATGAAGAAGGTGTGGAAGCCGGGTTGAAGGCCTATTCCGGTTTAAAGAAAAACAGGGCTTCGAAATTCGATTTTGGCGAGAACGAATTGAACCGCCTGGGCTATCGATATTTAAGGGGCAAAGAGATGGAAAAGGCTTTGGCCGTATTTAAGCTGAACACCGAAGCTTACCCTAATTCATCGAATGTTTACGATAGTTATGGGGAGGCATTTAAAGAAAATGGCGATAAAGAAAAGGCCATCGAGAATTATAGCAAGTCGGTGGAGCTTAATCCGGCTAACCAAAACGCGATTGAAATATTGAAAGAGCTTGGCGTAAATGCGGCCGATTTAATCGAAGAAATAATAGTAGATGAAAAGGTTTTGGAAACCTATGTCGGCAAATATGAGCTAGCACCGAATTTTATACTTACGGTTTCTAGAGACGGTACCCAGTTAAAGACGCAGGCAACAGGGCAGTCAGAATTTCCCGTTTTTCCAAAATCTGAAAATGTATTCTATCTAAAGGTCGTGGAGGCCCAACTTACTTTTAATAAAAATGAAGAGGGGGTAGTCGAAAGTGTGACCTTGCATCAAGGAGGTCAAGAAATTCCAGGAAAAAAGTTACCGGAATAAATCCGCCAAAAAAGAAGGAAGGGGCAAAAGCTTGAATAATTCTTTACGTAACTTTATAACTTATAAGAATTTATTCCGTTTCTATTTTGATGACCGTTAATTTCAGAAATAAAGAACAGAGCAACCAAGTTCAAGAAAAGGAATTTTTGAACCTCTCTCCCATCGAGCGTATTTATTCCTACCTAAATATTATGGTCAGGCTTAAAGATTTCCCTACAAAGAATGCTCCCGAGTCAAAAGACAATTTTGTCATAGAGATCAAAACGTCCTACCATTGAATCACTGGAAAGAAGATATCGACTCGTTTATCAAGCTTTCCCATGAGCACAGTGTCAAAATGTTGATGGTCGGTGGCGGAGCCGTTAATTTCCATGGATATCAAAGACATTCGGCAGATGTAGATTTTTGGATCGAAACCACCGAAGACAATTTTCAAAAATTGCTCAAAGTATTCCATGAAATGGGTTATGAACTTACTGATTTCCCTAAATCGGTTAAGACGAAACAACAGAATATATCGATAAAATTTTCTCCTGTAGATTTAAATTTAGAATTGATCACAAACTTTTCAGTCAACAAATCTTTTGATGAGGCCTATGAAAATGCCGAAGTTGTTATCATTGAAGACAAGCCCCTTATGAAATGGCATGTAATTTCTTTGGATGACTTGATTACGAGCAAGGTTAAATCAGGTAGGCCCAAAGATCTTTTGGATATTCAGGAACTGAAGCGAATCAATAATTTATGATGTTAGATCTTGGAAAATATAATTTTAACTATACTTCACCTTCCTTAAAATACGAAGTGATTCTTTGAGGGAAAGGTAAATTTCTTTGTCATATTTCTTTAGAAGCGATCTAGCGGTCTCCATTTTATCTTTAGATGTCGGGCAAGTGTTTCAGATCCCTAGCTTCCGATGGGTCCAGCTTTATTTTCTTTTCCAACTTTCCTAATAAGGCATTGTTCGCATTAAAAATATGGTGCAAGGTTTTAGAATCGTATTGTGGGGGGTCAAAAATAAGTTCGCTCTCGATCTGATAAGTACCGGTATCGGTAAAGGTTATGTTGGTCTTTTCCAAAGGAAAATAATTCTGTTTCGAACCAAGACCCAATTGCACGTATTCAATCGTTGAAAAAGAATCGTTGTCGAAAGATATGGTAATCTCATCCAAAGTGGAATAGAACAATTTTACCTGTTCGTTGATGAGTTCGATATCTACCCTGGAATAATAGGTTTCATTCTTGACTTTCTTTATGTTGCCCGCCCAGCAGACAACAAACTGTTCTTTAAAAACTTTGTAACTGCTTTCGAGATCTTTGTGTCGATTATTAATAAAGTCGATAACACCGTCCAAAGTCAATTCGATATTGTTTTTGGCATGTTGCTCGATGGTGGCAACGGCTCTGGCATTGATGTCTTTCA
>QIJL01000397.1 GCA_003232435.1 Flavobacteriales bacterium
TTCCGCCATCACCACCATCGGGACCTCCCTTGGGAATATATTTTTCACGTCTGAAATGTACAGATCCAGCGCCCCCATTGCCAGAGAGGCAGTATATTTTTACATAATCAACAAAATTGGATGAAGCCATAATGTGTTCAGTTTCTGAATGTGCAAAAGTAAAGCAAAAGAAGGAATGAAGAACTTACTGGTTTTAAGTTTACCGTAAAAATCACATCATTCCAAAAAGGTAGTTTTAATCAGCTTCCGAAGGACTGTCTTTTCCTGTTTTCCCTGAACGTCGAACACTGATTAACGATTGAAGATTTACGATTTCATCCCCGTTACTACTTCAGCATTCTTTATTCGTTAATCGATATTCGTTATTCTTTTCCTGTTTCCCTTGAATGCAGAACACTGATTAACGATTGAAGAATGTCGAAATCCAGGACGAGTCAAATCTGTCTTATAACTTCCGGATAAGCAACAACCCATCGCGAATGGAAAGCATCACCTGCTCCACCCGGCTGTCCTGTTTTATAAAATCGTTAAATTCACGGATGCCACAGGTCTCTTTGTCAGGTTTTTTATCGACATGCACCGCTTTTCCACCCCACAGCACATTGTCGGCCAGGATAAAACCGCCTTTTCTAAGTTTCTTTAAAGCCACTTCATAATAATTCAAATATTGTGCTTTTTCGGCATCAATAAACACCAGGTCGAAAATTTCGTCCAGATTTGGAATCAACACCAATGCATCGCCCAAAAGAAAACGAATTTTGACACCACAAGCAGATTTATCAAAAAAACGGCGGGCAAAACTTTCTATCTCTTCGTTGTTGTCTATAGTGTAAAGGAGACCGTTTTCCGGTAATGCCTTAGCCATGGCCAGTGCAGAATATCCTGTAAATGTCCCAATTTCCAGGATCCGTTTGGGCTGCAACATGTACACCATCATCTCCAGAAACTTCCCCTGCACTTTTCCCGACAGCATGTTAGGATAAAAAGTTTTCAGGTGAGTTTCCCGATTCAACATAGCCATCAGCGGATCTTCCTCTGTGGTATGGCTTTCGATATATTCGGGAATCATCTTCTCCTGCATAGCAAAAAACTGTTTGACTTTTACCTTATTAATATAACCTTAAATCTATAAACAAAGACGAAAGGATATTACTGCAAAATTAGTGAAAACTGTTATACTGTGCATTCTTATTAAATTATCATACGTCGGAAACAGGAAAAAAATAATGCGTCATGTATTTACCATATCATATTCCATCCGTAGCCCGCTACAAATCCATATCACAGGTGCAATCGTTTGTAAAAAGGCATTTAGAATAAATCTAAATGTTAATTTTTCAAAAAATAGTTTGCATGCAAACTATTTTTGGCTATTTTTGTACGCATGCGTAACAAACAGAAATAAGATGAAGTTAAACGAAACCATTGAGTTTTACATCAGGACAACTTCACTTGCCCTGTCGAGGATGTATAATTCCATAGCTGCAAAGTATGGAATTACCCAAACAGTGGGATATCTTTTGACCTATGTTGGACGCGAAGGCACTCCTTCCACCCGGCTGGCCCAATTGTTGGGAATGAAAAATTCGAGTCTTACCCGGCTGTTGAAAAAGATGGAGAAAGATGGATGTATCTATCGCAAAGTTTCTCCCGAAGATAAGCGTGTTGTTAAGATATTTCTAACAGAAAAGGGCGTTATAAGAAGAAAGATAGCCAAAAGATCAGTACTTGAGTTCAACGAAAGACTCCTGAACAAAGTAGATGAAAAGGAAATGAAAATCTTTTTCAAAGTCTTTGACATCATCAAAGAACAAGTGACCATAGAGTTGGGAGAAAGCCAGCTATCAAAATTTAAAACAGAAAATAATATTAAAAACGAACAACTTGTTCAATAATTAACAAACCTAATCAAAATATTATGGTACGTAGAATAAAAAAAGTTGCAGTGTTGGGATCCGGTGTTATGGGCTCCGGCATTGCTTGTCATTTCGCCAATATTGGTCTTGAGGTTTTACTCATCGATATTGTACCACGCGAGCTGACCGAAGCCGAAAAAGCAAAGGGGCTGACAATAGAGGACAAAGCAGTCAGAAACAGAATTGTGAATGATTCTTTACAGGCAGCACTAAAATCCAAGCCCTCACCAATTTACAAAAAGGCGTTTGCTAAACGTATTACCACCGGTAACTTTGACGATGACCTGCCCAAAATCAAAGACTGTGACTGGGTAATTGAGGTTGTTATTGAGCGTCTCGATATTAAACAGCAGGTGTTTGAGAAAGTGGACAAACTGCGAAAACCAGGTACATTGGTCACCTCCAATACTTCCGGAATATCCATCGATGCCATGGCCGAAGGCAAAAGTGAGGATTTCCAAAAACATTTTTGCGGAACGCATTTCTTTAATCCCCCGCGTTATTTGCAGCTCTTCGAAATTATTCCTTCCAAATATACAGACCCGGAGGTGCTGACTTTCCTTGAGGATTATGCAGGAAGATATCTCGGCAAAACCCCCGTTCTCGCTAAAGACACACCTGCTTTTATAGCCAACCGCATCGGAACATTCTCCATTATGGAGCTTTTTAACAAAGTGAAAGAATATGGCCTGACCATTTCCGAAATTGACAAGCTCACCGGCCCGGTAATCGGTCGTGCCAAATCAGCAACCTTTAGAACTGCTGATGTGGTAGGCCTTGACACACTGGTTCATGTGGCCGATTATATTCGTGAAACCACAAAAGATGAGGCCAACGACTCCTTTAAAGTTCCCGACTATCTCCAAAAAATGCTTGACAACAAATGGTTAGGCTC
>QIJL01000643.1 GCA_003232435.1 Flavobacteriales bacterium
TGCTTCTCGGTCTTTGCCAGTTGCTGTATTCTCATATAGTCTTTAGAAAAATCGGCCGTGTGCTCATCGTAACGGTTAGTGACTTTGAGTAACTTATATTTTGGACCTCCACCTCTAGGGTCATCTTCATGAATGGGATTTGAAATTTCATTATCCTTTAAATTCCTTACCAGATTATAGAGAGCCGGATCCATTTTGGTCAATTCAAATCGGGAACCGTAGTCTATTGGGTTTCGCAACAAACCACCATCAAATTTCGTTTCTTTTTCGTCGGAAAAATTGCGGGCGGCATCTTCGAATGAGTATTTACCCTCCATAATATGTTTTCGAATAGTATCGAGTTCTGTCTTGGCCTTATCCAAAGATTCCTGGGATATTTCAGGAGACATCAAAATATGGCGTATATCTCTTTCTTGACCCTTGATCTTTTCGACCAAAATGATATGAAAACCGGCAGGGGTTTCGAAAGGCTCTGAAATCTGCCCTTCGGTAAGGCTAAATACGACATCCTTGAACTCCTTATAAAATTGGGCTTCTTTAGAAATAGATTCATATAGTCCTCCTTTTGATTTCGAACCAGGATCTTGTGAATACAATATGGCCTTTACATTAAAACTCGCATCATTATCTTCAACATCCGCCTTTATAGTATTTAATTTATCTATCGTGCGCTGGTTCTCTTCTTCAGTGGCCTTAGGTTGTTTTGTAATCTGTGAAATTTCCATTTCAGCACCAAAAACAGGCCTTTCATCCTCAGGTATCTTGTTGAAAAACTGCCGTACCTCTTCGGGTGTAATTTCAATATCCGCGACAATGTTTTGCTGCATTTTACCGGAGAGCATCTGAAGTTTGTTGATTTTTTGAATCTCTTCCCTTAAACTCGCTTCATTATCCTTTCACTTCAGAACCTTTTCCATAGAACCCACCTGCTGTACTAGGCTTTGCAATTGACGATCGCTGGTAGCGGCCACCTCATCATCAGAAACCAGAAGGCTATCTTGTACCGCTTGATGGGCATATAGACGATCTTCCATTAGCTTGCCCAATAGTTCACATTTGGTAATATCCTCCGTGGAAACACCCTGACTTTTTAGGTCTATCAGTGCTTTTTCAATGTCGGAATCTAAAATCACATAGTCGCCGATCACGGCGGAGATTCCATCTAGCTTTATGCGCTGAAATGGTTCCTTTACCGTGTCTTTTGCAATTGTTTCCACAGTATCAAGCGTTACCACAGGTATTTCACTCGGCGTTTCCGGTATACTATCAACAGCTTGTTGAGCGGCAATCAAACCCGTCGAAAAAACCGCCAACACTAATAGAATGACCTTATTCGTTTTTTGCATAGACTTCAAATTCTTTATCCTTGATCGCTTCATCGATAATTTCGGTTTCAAGTTTTCTTGCGTATTCTAGCTTGCGTCGATTTAAAAGTACTTGCCTTAGGGTCGGTTCGATAAATGAAAGAGGCGCAACACCATTAACATTGCGCACCTCGATTATCTTGGTCAAATATACCCCCTTTGCATCCTCTAGCTCGAAAAATTGTGAATTTTTTAGGTATTTATCTTGGTTTTCATGACTCAATGGTGGTATCTCGTTAATTACCCTTGACGCCTTTATCCATATCGAATCATTGAAATTCATTTTCTTGAATTGCACCGCTATCGAATCGAGATAAGCCCTGTCTTTTTTCTTAAAGCTTTTAAGGCTGCTAGTCACCTCCTTTTTGTTCAAAAACCGCTTTGGTAATTCAATGAACCTTAATTTCACGACTTTTTCCTTGAGCTTGAAATTTTCCTTTTCCCGTTCATAGAACTCTCGCAATTGAACACGACTCACCGTAGAATCACTTCCCCTCCATACCAAGGCATCCTTGTAGGCCCTTGTATAGAGGTCGGTCCGGTAATCGTTCACAAGGGCATCGAATTCTGCAAGTTTTTCCTCAGGGAGATTAACCTTCGCCTTTTCTAACAATAATTGTTTAGCCGCCCAATTATTAATAAAGTTCGAAACAATGGTCGCACTATCTTGGGGGCTGATGTTATTCCCGAGAAGCGGAGCCACATCTTCTGCATATAAGTAATTCTCACCTACCCTGGCGAGAACCCCTCCTGCTTCTTTGTCCTTTAGACCACAGGCCATGGGAAGTGACAAAAAAAGCACAGAGATGGCCGCAAAGATCGAAATCCTTTTATAGGAAGTTAGAATTTTCATGGCGTAAAAATAACAAATACATTTTGGCGAGCAACTCAGAAGTGCTTACTTAACAGATTTTTAGGGTGCTAGGTCTTTTATTTGTTAAATTAATGAGGTCAAAAACAAACCGGTCATGAAGTACACGATCGAAATAGAGGTAAACGTGCCAAGGGATGTCTCTGTCGAGAAAATGGATAAACCCGAAAACATGAAACATTGGCAGAAAGAAACCGTTCGAGTCGTTTCCCCGACAAGGAGCTTTCTAGCTTCCAAACCCGAATTCCTTAAATTTGTACTATTCAAAAACAATTAGTGCAAGAACCCAAACAAACCCGAATCAACAAGTACCTCAGCGAAGTGGGTTATTGCTCGCGCCGCACTGCGGATAAATTAATCGAACAAGGCCGTGTAACCATTAACGGTACGGTACCTGAAATGGGTACGAAAATCTCGGAAAGTGATGAAGTACGAGTCAATGGTGAATTGATTTCGGAACCGAAAGAAAAGCGGGTATACCTTGCTTTCAACAAGCCTGTCGGCATCGTTTGCACTACAGATACTCGCGTTGAGAAAGATAATATCATCGACTTTATTAATTATCCGAAACGTATTTTCCCAATTGGTAGGCTCGACAAGCCCAGTGAAGGTCTCATTTTTTTGACCAACGATGGTGATATCGTAAACAAGATCTTACGTGCCCGAAATCACCACGAGAAAGAATATATTGTAACAGTGGACAAGCCTGTTACTGAACATTTTCTTAGAAAAATACGAAATGGAGTTCCGATTCTAGATACGGTTACAAGAAAATGTAAAGTCGAAAAAATCAATAACGATCAGTTCAAGATTATTTTGACACAGGGCCTTAATCGCCAAATACGTCGTATGTGTGAATTTCTTGATTATCGCGTCAAAGAACTAAAACGAGTACGCATCATGAATGTTGAACTAGACATTCCCATTGGCAAGTACCGTGATCTTACCGAGGCTGAACTTGACGAAATACACCGTTTGGTGGCATCCTCTTCTAAAACGCACGACATCTGACCCTGAATGTAAGCTAATGTAACTGCAATGACCTTGATCAGTTTTCCTTCGTCTTGCATTTAGAGACTGTTTTGACAGCTTAAAACGAATAAGGGCATGTAAATAACAATTATGCCACCTAAATGTTTTATATGTTGCATAAGCCATTCTTGATAAATTTAGGACAAGATATGGCATGTTTTTAACACCTTATTTGATTATTAATCACTAACTTGGAGATTAGGCTGGGTATAATCCCAGTTCCGAAGGATAATCTCTTGAGGACAAAACAATTGTTATGATACAAAAACAAATTGCGTTACCGAAAAAATCCATACTTGCCACGACCTTGACATTGTTGCTATTATTGGTTGCAGGCAT
>QIJL01000365.1 GCA_003232435.1 Flavobacteriales bacterium
AGTGATGAAGCCGGTCTTATTTCAAACGTTTTGGGTTTTGGTCTAGGCGTAGCGATATCTGACCTAAACGACGATGGTTGGCAAGATATCTATGTCTCGAACGATTATAACGAACAAGACTACCTCTATATAAATAACCGCGATGGTACATTTTCAGAAAGTTTGGAGCGCTTTATCGGGCACACCTCGCTGTTTTCAATGGGTTCCGATATCGCCGATATAAACAACGATGGCTTTACCGATATTATGACCTTAGATATGTTGCCCGAGGGAAATTCTCGTCAAAAAATGGTCTCGGGATCTGATAATCACGATAAATACCAACTTTTGGTAAACTCGGGCTTTTACAACCAGACCATGCGAAATATGGTACAATTGAACAACCAAGGCCGATCGTTTTCTGAAATTGGTCAGTTTTCCGGGGTTTCAAATACCGATTGGAGCTGGGCTTCTCTTTTTACCGACCTCGACAATGATGGTTTCAAAGACCTTTTCATCACCAACGGCTACAAACGTGATTACACCAATATGGATTTCATGAACTATGCGGTACAGGAAAAACTCAACGAAAATAAAACGGGCCAACGGACAGCAGTTATGGAGCTCGTATCAAATATACCTTCCACAGTAGAAGAGAACTACACCTATAGAAATAACGGAGATCTTACATTTACCAAGGTCAATTCAGCGTGGGGATTAGATCAAAAGTCACTGTCAAACGGGGCTGCCTACGCCGACTTGGATAATGATGGCGACTTGGATCTGGTGGTAAATAATATTGAGGAAAATGCCTTTGTGTATAGAAACAACAGTGAGATCCACACTGACAATCGCTACTTGAAAATCAAGCTGGAAGGAGAAGGGCAAAACACCTTTGGAGTAGGCGCAAAAATTGAGCTATTCGTTAACAGCAATGTACTTGCCCAAGAGCTGATCCCCACAAGGGGCTATCAATCTTCGGTGGACTATAATCTTGTATTCGGATTAGGAAAGGTAGAAAATATAGATAAATTAAAAATCACATGGCCCGATTCAAAAATTCAATTTCTGGAAGATGTAGCCGTGAACCAAACACTAACATTAAAACAAGGCGAGGCAACCTCGCTACCGGAAGCCGAGAAGGTGGCCTCCCCTACCCTGTTGACCGATATCACAACCGATAGTCTTTTGATCTACGATCATGTTGAGAACTATTTTATCGATTTTAAACGAGAACAACTGCTGCCACATAAATTGTCCACCCAAGGCCCGAAAATGGCAAAAGGCGATGTAAACAATGACGGATTGGAAGATGTCTTCATAGGTGGGGCAAAGGGAGCTTCCGGGCAATTGTTCTTTCAAACAAAATCAGGGACTTTTTCCCGGAGCAATTCCAAAGAATTTGAAAAAGACAAGGATTCCGAAGATTTGGGAGTCCTTTTCTTTGATGCCGACAACGATAAAGACCTTGATCTATACATTGTTGGTGGCGGAAACGAATTTGAGATCGATTCTGGGGAGTTGCAAGATCGCCTCTACATCAACAATGGTAGAGGTAACTTTAAAAAGAATGGTTCAGGCCTGCCAAAAATGCTGACCAGCGGATCTTGTGTTACCGCATCGGATTTTGATGGCGATGGAGATCAAGACCTTTTTGTTGGTGGCAGATTGGTGCCGGGCAGATACCCAACGGCACCTAGAAGCTATGTTCTGGCCAACGACGGAAAAGGCAATTTTACCGATGTGACTTCAAAAGCGAATCCTGATTTGGTCAATCCCGGAATGGTTACCGATGCCCTTTGGGCCGATATCGATAATGACGGTCAAGACGATTTGATCCTTGTTGGTGAGTTTATGCCGATCAGGGTATTTAAAAACAGTGGTGGGGTATTGACTGAACTGGTTGGCGAAAGTGGCCTGTCAAACTCCGAAGGATGGTGGAACAGTATAGAGCAGGGCGATTTTGATAATGACGGGGACATCGATTTCGTTCTCGGCAATTTTGGCCTTAACTCACAACTAAAAGCCTCGACAGAAGAACCTGTGACCTTATATGCAAAAGATTTTGACTCGAACGGCTCTATCGACCCCATTCTTTGTTCGTTTATTATGGGAGAAAACTATCCCGTTTTTTCAAAAGACGATCTAGTAGGCCAATTGAACGGGCTTAAATCGAGATATGTCAACTATTCAGATTATGCGGATCAGAAAATAACCGATGTCTTTACATCCGAAGAACTTCAGGATGCAATTGCTTTAAAGGCAGTTAATTTTTCGAGCAGCTATCTTGAAAATTTGGGCAATGGCAAATTTACCCTAATATCTTTACCCAAAGTCGCTCAGTTCTCCCCTATTTACGGAGTACTTCCAGGAGACTTTAACCAAGATGGACATTTAGATATCGTAATCGGCGGGAATTTCTTTGGAACACGGGTAAAATACGGCCGTTATGACGCCAACAAGGGAACTTATCTACTAGGAGACGGCAAAGGAGGATTCAACCCTGTAAACAATGTTGAAAGTGGCCTTAATGTGAATGGTGAAGTTCGAGACATCATACTCCTCGAACAAAACGATAAAGGCCGACTGCTTGTATTCGCAAAAAACAATTCAGCACTTCAGGTTTATAAAATAGACCAACATCAGGAAAAATAAATGATTACACAACACTTGGGATAATGAACTACCTCGGGGCAGAGCCGCCGAGGTATCAGAATCAAGACCGCTGCGCTGCAAGAGCCAAGAAACTAGACCTTTTTATCTTGACTCTTGGTTCTTGGTTCTTGGTTTTTAGAACAAATCGATTATCTGAATG
>QIJL01000441.1 GCA_003232435.1 Flavobacteriales bacterium
TGGAACCGGACAAAATGCGAGAAGCCCTTGAAAAAATAACCGAGGCCCAGACAGAAGAATTGAAATCCGGGTTATCTCTGGAAACATATGAAGCTTTTGTTGAGCTTCAGCAGAAAGGGCTTTCAAAGGCTAAAAAAGAAAAGAAAAAAGAAGGCAAAAAGAAGAGGAAAAAGAAAAAGAAATCAAAAGACTGATATGCAAAAAACCCTTACCCTACCCCTAATCTTATTTTGTTCATTTATTTATTCTCAAAGACCACAGGGTAAGCGGCCAGATCCCGTTAATATTACAGGCACCGTTATAGACAAAGAAAGCGGTCAACCTTTGGAGTATGCCACTTTGGTTTTACAAAGTATTGGAAACCCTGATAGGGTAACCGGCGGAATTACCGATACTGAAGGTAAGTTCAATGTTGAGACCTTTCCGGGCAGGTATAACGTTCGCATAGAATTCATCTCCTATAAAACATACGAACTTCCCGAGCAAACATTTCGAGCTTCGACCGACCTCGGTACAATTATATTAGAGGTTGATGTTGCCCAACTAAATGAAGTCGAGGTAGTTGGCGAAAGAACAACAGTTGAGCTACGCTTGGACAAAAAAATATATAATGTGGGAACCGATCTTACTGTAAAAGGGGGATCCGTTACCGATGTTTTGGATAATGTGCCATCCGTTACCGTTGACGTGGAAGGCAACATCAGTTTACGGGGTAATGAAAGTGTTCGCATACTTATCAATGGGAAGCCCTCTGCCTTATCCGGCTTGAGCCCAGACGCCTTACAGCAGCTTCCTGCCGAGGCCATCGAAAAAGTTGAGGTAATTACGAATCCTTCCGCACGCTATGACGCCGAGGGTACGGCCGGAATCCTGAACATCATACTGAAACAAAGTAAGACTACAGGGCTAAATGGTTCTGTAAGTGTGAATGCCGGAAACCCTACGAGTTATGGGGGCAATGTCAGTCTAAACCTTAGAAGCGATAATTTCAATATTTTCACGAATACCTCTTATCGTTACCGCACCGGACCGGGCAATGCACTTTTCGAACAAGAGAATTTTAACCGAGATGGCTTTACGGCAAGTTTTCAAGACGAATATCGCGACTATCAAAGGCAGAGCGATGGTTTTAATACCAATGTAGGTTTTGAATATTTCATCGATTCTACCAGTAGCATTACGAATTCCTTCGTGTACAGGAAATCGAATGGAGACGATACTACCGATGTAGATTTCTTCAACTTTGACGCAGCCAGAAACCCGACCATTCAGCGAAATCGATTTACCAATGAAGTGGAAGATGAGGAGGATATTCAATACTCGTTGGATTATGAGAAAAAGTTCAATGATGATGGTCACGAACTTACTTTGGACTATCAATATTCAACAGGAAGCGAACTCGAGAATTCCATCATAAACGAAGTTGTGTTGGGTCAGAACATCAACCTTCCTACAGAGCAGACAATCAATGATGAAAACCAAAAACGCGAATTACTGCAAATGGATTATGTCCTTCCTTTCGGAAAGGATAACGTTTCTCAATTCGAATTTGGCTATCGTGGCACTTTCAACAATTTCAATACCGATTTTGACTTCGGAATTTTGGAAAACGGAATTCTTGATAGCGATCCGAACTTCAGTAACGAGCTGAACTATAAAGAATATGTAAACGCCCTTTATACTCAATTAGGAAGTAAATTTGGCAAATTTTAGTGTGTTAGATGGGCTGCGCATGGAAGCTTCCGATATCGGGGTAGAATTGGTCAATACGAACGAGGTCGATAATAAGAACTACACGAATTGGTTCCCCTCTTTGTTTCTAGGATATGAAATTTCGGAAAAAGAACAATTTACCATCAGTTATAGTAAAAGACTTCGCAGACCGAGATCTCGATTTATAAATCCCTTTCCTTCGCGAAGCAGCAATACCAATTTGTTTCAAGGAAATCCTGATTTAGACCCGACCTACACTGATGCCTATGACTTGGGGTATTTGAAAAGGTGGGACAAACTAAGTTTTAATACCTCCGTATATTTTAATCGCTCGAGTGGTGTATTTCAATTCATAACACAAGAGCGAGGCGATTTTGTTGAAATCGAAAACCCCGATGATCCGGCCAATCCCGTTCTCGTACCTGTACAGGTGCGTACACCGATCAACCTGGCGACCGAGCAAAGAACAGGAATGGAGTTTACCACCACCTATACCCCAAAAAAAAACTGGCGATTGACCTTGAACCTCAATTTATTCCAAAGGCAAATTCGTGGCGACTATACCTATATCAATTTTCAAGATGAACAAGTCTTTCAAAATTTCGATGCCGACAACTTTAGCTGGTTTTCAAGACTGAGCGTGAAAATACCGTTGCCCGGCAAAATCGATTTTCAGACCAATTTATTCTATAGGGGGCCATCTGAAAATGCACAGTCTAAAAGGAAGGGAATGCTGTTTACCAATTTGGCGTTTAGCAAAGAGGTCATAAAAGATGAGGCCGACCTGTCACTTAACGTTCGTGACCTTTTTAATACGGGCAAACGAGTTAGCGAAACCCGCACCGACAACGTATTTACGTACAGTGAATTTCAATTTCGGCAAAGATCCGTAAACTTATCTTTTCTCTATCGGTTCAACCAACGGAAAAATCAAAGACAGGGGAATCGCCAAAGAGGCGGTAACGACCAAGGAGGGGATTTTGAAGAGGAAGGTTGATTAATTTGGGGAAAACAACGGAAAACAAAAAAGGAGCCAACTGGCTCCTCTTTCTATTCTAGGCGTTTGGCCTTTCGGGCCTC
>QIJL01000615.1 GCA_003232435.1 Flavobacteriales bacterium
TTCTTTTGATTTTACGACCAAAGTAATGTCAAGGGTAGAAGGTTTATCAAGTTCTACCGCGACTACTTATAAACCATTGATTTCCAAAAGATGGTGGTTATTTCTGGCTGTACTAATCACTGGTATTTTTGCGTATCTGATTTTTGGGAATGTTCAGGAGGAAAATTCGTGGGCATCGTACAAAATACTTGATTTATTGCCTGAAATGGATTCTGTTACACTTCCTGATTATCAAATATCCAATATTTTCCTATATGGAGTGGTCGGTTTTACTTTTTTTATGGGTGTCCAGATTTTTATGTTAAAAAATCATTTCAACAAGCGCCTCGCCTTGGATTGATCGGGTAAATCCAATATTTTCTTGGTAAAATGGAATCATTTTATTCCTAATTTTACTGGCGATGGCCTTATTTACCTTTCTTTTATTTACAGGATTCGTGGCCTTCTACGCCACTTATAAGCTCCGTCGCGATAAATTAAACACACGCGACGGCTATTTTTTAGGAGGCCGGTCATTGACGGGCATTATTATAGCGGGATCTCTTTTATTGACCAATATCTCGACCGAACATTTAGTAGGCATGAACGGGTCTGCTTACAGAAACGGTGCTATCATAGTCGCTTGGGAAGTCACTTCGGCATTGGCCTTGGTCATTGGAGCCCTTTATTTTGCCCCGAAATACCTGAAAATGGGATTGACCACCATTCCCGAATTTCTGGAAAAACGTTTTGACGGATTGACACGGACCTTGGTCGCCTTGCTTTTGATTATTTCATTTGTGGCGACTTTGCTTCCGATAGTATTATATACCGGAGCACTGAACATCGAGGCTATTTTTGAGATCTCCGATTTATTGAATGTCAGCCAAAAAGAAGGTATTTGGATCACCATTCTGATTGTCGGAATTATTGGCGCGGTCTATGCCATTTTCGGAGGATTGAAAATGGTCGCCTATACCGATACCATTAACGGATTCGGATTACTCGTCGCAGGATTACTCGTTCCGATATTGGCTTTACTTAGTATTGGAGACGGGAATCCTATAGAAGGCCTAGAAAAAGTATTTGAGCATAGTCCGGAGAAATTTAATATAGTCAGTAGGGAATCTGGAGTAGGGGAAGGAGCACGGTCGGCCATTCTCCCTTTTGAGGTTTTATTTACGGGCTTGATGGTCAACCAAATTTATTTTTGGACAATGCACCAATCGATTATTCAACGGGTTTTTGGGGCGGTCAACTTAAAGGAAGCACAAAAAGGATTGCTTTTTACTGGTTTGCTGAAAATTTTGGTGCCATTGATAATCGTACTGCCCGGCCTTATCGGGTTTTATTATTTCGGGGAAAGTTTATATGATAATCCCGACAGTGTATATCCGTTATTGGTTAAAAAAGTGCTGCCCTTATGGTTGACCGGTTTTTTTGTCGCCGTGATGATGGGCGCAATTCTCAGCACATTTAATAGCGCATTGAACAGTGCCGCAACCGTTTTTAGTTTAGGAATTTTCAAAAGGTATATTTCTAAGGATGCCAATGAAAAAAAGTTGGTCAAAATAGGAAAATGGACCTCTGCACTTTTGGCGATTTTTGCAATCGTCATAGCCCCTTTTGTTGCCAATGCCCCTGAAGGCCTGTATCAATTGCTACAACAATTAAACGGAATCTTCTTTATTCCGATAGCCAGTGTTGTAATCGCAGGTTTTCTTTTTCCCAAAGTCTCGGCTGCCGGGGCAAAAATCGGACTGATTTTCGGACTGTTTTTTTATGTCATCATGTACTATGTTCTAGAAGTTAATCTGCATTTCGTGCACATCTGGGGAATTGAATTCGTATTGAACGTACTGATCATGCATTTGGCTTCGTTTTTACTTCCTAAGGACGAAAAGTTCGAGATGAAAGATGCCGGGGTACTTGACCTAAGACCTTGGAAATATGCCAAACCCTTTAGTCTTTTTCTGGTGGCATTTACGGTTATTTTGTACCTTGTATTGGGGAATGTTTAAAAAAGAGGCAAGAGCCAAGAGACTAGAACCAAGACACTTCGTATTTCGGATTTTTTTGAACCTGCCGGCAGGCTTGACACTTGAGCTTGCACTTGAACTTGTTTTTTATGGAAGAAAAAACCTTTAGAAATTACAATGCGCCGGACGTTTCGGCGGCGGTTAAGGAGCATTATCGAAAAATGCGCAAAAACCAAACCTTAGATTATGTGCAAAACATGCACAAAAAGTATTTAAAGTTTGATAAGCCCATGGGTCTATGGGAAGCCATGCGGCATTTGAACGATCTTGTCGATGTCAGCGATCCTGATCTGGATCTGCCAAACGTTCAACATCTGATTCAGAGCGCAGAAGCCATCCGTGCCGAAGACCGACCCGATTGGATGCAATTGACGGGACTCATTCATGATCTCGGTAAAGTCATGTTCCTCTGGGGCAGTGATGAAGATGGTACTAGTCAGGCGGAACAATGGGGTATGGTGGGCGATGTTTTTGTAGTGGGCTGTAAGTTGCCCGATACTTGTGTTTATCCCGAATTCAATGAGTTGAATGCCGATATGCAAAATGAGGTGTATAATACTACCACAGGCATCTATGAAAAGGGTTGCGGTATCGACAATGTAGACCTGGCTTGGGGCCACGATGAATATTTGTACCAGGTGCTGAATAATCATGAAGACAACAAACTGCCGGAAGAGGCCATGGTCATGATCCGATATCATTCTTTTTACCCATGGCATACAGGCGGAAGCTATTCCGAATTATTGAACGACAAAGACGAGGAATATTTAAACGAGGAATATTTAAGGATCATTCGAGATTTCAACAAATACGATCTTTATAGCAAGAGCCAAAAAATATACGATTTGGAGGAAGTTTTGGACTACTATCAACCTATTGCCGAGAAGTATCTGGGGAGCGGGCCGATTTATTGGTAGCTTTGGACAGATAAACTTTGTTACCACTTTCCGCAGCCTTGTAAATAGCTTCCAATACCTTCATATCCTTACGGCCTTCAATTCCAGAAATATGCTCGGGAAGTTGATTACCCTCAAGAATTACTTTGGCGATACCATCCATTTGGGCCGCCTGTTGATTGATTACGGGAAAGTCGAATTCCCCTTCACTAGATCTTCCCCTGAAAGGGCCATAACTTACCGCAGGGCTTAGTTCAAAAAAACCTTTGTCCGCGGATGCGAAAAATCGATCTACACTACTCTTGTTTGAACTTGTAGAAGTTGCTACTGCTCCGCTGGGAAAGTTCAATTGCCAAGTGATCGACTCTTCAACCTCTTTGTAGAGATCCGGTCTGGTAACCGGCCCAAATTGTGCCGTAGCTGAAATCGGTTCTTCCCCCAAAGTATATCGACTGGCTTGAACACAATAAACACCTAGGTTCATTAGAGGGCCACCCCCTGACATGGCTTTTTTCAGATGCCAATCATTCGAATCGATTCCACTTATATCATAGCCTAATGAAACTTCGATAAGACCTACTTGGCCGAATATTTTTTCTTGACCGAGCCTCATAATCTCCAAAATGATTTGGCTCGTAGTGCAGGCGATAACCGACAGCAAGTTGAACTCCGGCTTTTTTGCACACGTCGATCATTTGCTGGCAATCCACTTCGGTAAAGGCCATAGGTTTTTCCACGATAACATGTTTCCCGGCTTTTGCGGCCCGAATAGTATATTCCTTATGCATCGAATTCGGTAAGACCACGTAGACCAAATCGATGTTTTTGTTGTCTTTAATACTATCAAAATTCTCGTAATTGTAGATATTCCCATCGGGAATTGAGTAGCGACTTTTCCAATCGACAGCTTTTGATAGGGTACCTGTAATGATTCCTGAAAGACGGCAATATTCTGAACCCACAAAACTGCGGGCCAAAATGTTAGCGTAACGACCTAGGCCGCAAAGCGCAATATTCAATTTTTCTCCCTCGTAGATTTTCTTTTTTGCGGCGACCGGAATTTCAAAAGAAGCGAGGGACGGAAGTAATGCAGTAGAACCGATTCCCAACCCCAAATTTTTTACGAATGAGCGTCTTGAATTATTTTTCATGCTTTTGACTTGAGATATTGATGCCATCCAAATTAAAGGAAGTATTTATACGAAATTATTTTTTAGGATGGATTTAACGTATTCATTGTCAATCGACTGTAAAATCGAAACCCTGAAACTATTAGATTTTGTTTCCAGAGAAAATTTTGAGAAATCAGGTCCTTGATTGTTCAAGTGACTACATAAAGGCGATGGTAGAATTCATTACGGAAATAATAGATTAAATAGTTTTAGGTCTAATTAGTAAACAGGAATTTCATAAATTGACAGGAATAAATACATAAGAAAATGAAGAGAAGAAAATTTTTGACGAAAAGTACAATGGGCATGGCTTCCGTTGGCCTGCTCTTGCAGGTTCCACACTCGATTTTTGCTGCGACAACTGAAAAATTGGTCAAACAACCTATTGGTTTTCAATCCTATGTTCTGAGGGAAGATATCGGCAAGGACATTACGGGAACGTTAAAGAAAATGGTCGATTACGGTTATGAATATGTGGAAATGTGCTCTCCTTTGGGCTATAAAGGCTCCTTTGAACCGCTGGTCAAGCATTCTGGCACCGAATTAAAAAGGATAATCGAAGATTGCGGTATTGGTTGTAACAGTAGCCACTTTACGATGAATGAAATGCGGACCAATCTCGATGAGCGTATCGATTTCGCCAATCAAATGGGATTAAAGCATTTTGTTTGCTCAGGAGGCCTCGACGCACCTACCCTCGATGAGGTCAAGGCGAAATGTGAAGAAATGAACATCATGGGCGAGAAAATAAAAAAAGGGGGCATGGTCGCTGGCTACCATAACCATACCGTTGAATTCGAACATGAATTCGAAGGCAAGCCCGAATATGAATTCCTCTTGGAAGAACTAGATCCCGATTTGGTAAAAATGCAATTTCAAACTGCTGTCATCACGTTGGGATACAAGGGGTCCACGTACTTCAAAAAACACCCCGGACGATTTATTTCGGCCCATTTGCAAGATTATGACAAGAATGACACGACAAAAGAAATCGTTCTGGGCCAAGGCATATATGATTGGCCGGAGTTTTTCAAAGCTTCTCAAGAAGGCGGACTTGAAATCGTCTATGTTGAAATGGAATCTAACCCGGGTACGTTAAGGGACAGCATTACCTATCTGAAAAGCATATAGACTATCGTCTATTATTTAATCAATTCAATAAACCGCTTCAATTTCTTGAAGCCCCATTTTGTATAAAGTACATTTCCTTTTTGTTCAAAACAAAAACCAATCGGTAAAAACTATTCATGCCGGGAATTTTTCCGTCCTGTAAAAGGTGAATTACCAAAACCATTAAAAAGAATACTGAAATGAATTCAGTACAGGCAGGCAAATGGAACTGGATAATGTTTCTCGCTGTTAAAATTGGAAGGGTTCTTTTAAGCGGCTGTTTTATTGGACTATCTTTTTTTATTACAAAAGATTAAATTCGTAATACTAATAAAATAGAAGTATGCTTACTGTACGCATATACAATTGTTGGCAATAAGTTAAAAAACAAAAATATGACCAGTAAAAAACTAATGATTTTCGTTTTCACCACCTTACTATGGACAATAAGTTGTGAACAAGCCAAAAAACATAATGCAGAGGATATGGCGAATCAGTCAATAGATTTTGAAAAGGAAGAAAAGGCTATTTTGGAAACGTTAAATAATGAAACCAAAGCAGCTTTTCAAAGGG
>QIJL01000372.1 GCA_003232435.1 Flavobacteriales bacterium
ATTTTGGATTTACTCATAACAGTTTAAAACTTCGAATGTCAATAATTACTTCGGTGCCCTTGGGAGCTACTGTACTTAATGAGGAAAAATTTACATTGGCATCCAATTTTTTAGACAGATCATAAATTAGAGATAGTCCCATTGTGTTCTTAAAACTATCGGTTATACCAATTCCGTTATCGGTAACTCTTACTCTTAGTTTATCGTTGTGGTTCTTAATATAGACTTCAATATACGGATTTGCAATTTTCTTCGGAAAAGCATGTTTTAAACTATTGGTGACCAACTCATTGACGATTAGTCCAATGGGAGAAATGGTCTCAATATCCAGTATGAGGGGTGCTATATCTAATCTTTTATCGATATGCTGAACAAAGCTGTTGGTCGACACGATATCGCCCACCAGGGTTTCAATATAGTCTTTGCAGTTTACACCATTTAAATTGTCTTCCTGATAGAGTTTCTGATGAAGAAGAACCATAGAGTTGACCCTGTTTTGGACTTCGTTCAATGCCTTATTTGCTTGTTTGTTCTTGATACCCGATGCTTGTAAAAAAAGCAAGCCCGAAACGATTTGAAAACTGTTTTTCACACGATGGTGTACCTCCCGAAGTAGCGTGTTCTTCTCTTCTACTGTTTTTTGAAGCTCTTTTTTCTGAATTAGATTTTTTCGCAGAAAGACACCTACGATAACCAATAGAAGGCCAAGGGTAATGATAGAGATTAAGGAGCGTTTCTGTCTTTCTTTTTCTTCCGAAAGCATAGAAAGACTCTTATTATTTTCTAAACGCAGTTCAGCTAATTCCCGCTCTTTTTTTTCAGCATTGAACATCAATTCCATTTCGGCGATCTGTGCTTGAGATTCCGAAGTGATAATGCTATCGCCCAATGCCCTGAATTTTTTGTAATAGTTTAAGGCTGAGGTTGCATTTCCTTTCTGGTCTTCAATCTTGTACAAGAGCTCATTGGCCTGCTGTAGCTGTTCAAAGTATCGATGTCCTTCCACAATATCAATGGCTTCCAGTGCTGCATTTTCAGCTTCTCGTAACCCTCCTTTTAAAAAGTATGCATTTCCTAAACCTACCAGAGCTTGAGAAATATTAAAATCAATATCTACGGCTCTACTTAATGTTAGACCCTTTTCGAAAAAGTATAAAGCCGAATCGGATTTCTTCAATTCAAGATAGTTAGATCCCAAACCGTTGTATGCAAAGGACATTCTTCGTTTATGTTTGTAGCCTTCAGCTAGTAAAGCACAATGTTTAAATGCTTTTATTGAGTTTTGATATTGACCATCCTTAAAATAGGCCCAACCTATATTTTTTAGAGAATGTGCTACCTGTAACGAGTCCACATATTTGCGCCTTAAATCCAGAGCCTTGAAGTGATATTCCAGACTTTTATCGTATTGCCTTTGGAACTCATAAACCTTACCCACTAAATTGTAACTAAAGGCAAGTCCCCTTTTGTTCGCAAGTTGTTCTTTATACGGAATGGATTCCAAATAATAAACCATTGCCGTTTTATAGTAGCTTTTTGTCTGGAACATAAAACCGATATAGGTTAAAGCGTTAGCTATCTTTGCACTATCGTTTATTTCTCGGCCCTGAGAGAGTGCACTTTCAAGATATGGCCAAGCTTCATCTGGTTTTTCAATAGTATTGGTTAGATACCATCCAATGGCGTTATTGGCAGAAACGAGGTATTGCTTGTCGTCGATCTTTTGGGCAATTTCGATTCGTTTCAAGGCGTATTCCAACGATTTATCATGATCTTCAAAGAACTTTACGTGTAGTTTTTGATATAACTGCTGCTTTAATTCCAGTGAATCTGTGGTGCTTATACGTATGAGCAAGCTGTCCTCAAATTGCTTTCGGTTTTGAGCAAGGGCAGTAGTTGCTACAATCGATAGACTAAAAATAAGTATAATATGAATGGCTTTTAACACCAATTGTCCAGTTTAATTAAAGTTAAATCTACACAATTAATCAGCAGTCGGAAAAAAAAATAAAGTAAAGGTGTTTTATATTTCAGTAAGAAGGCTGAAAAAGTAAGTTAAAAAAACGTAAACGACAGCTAAACCTTCTTAATTCGGGGTTATCTTTGGCTTCTTAGATTTTTATTAATGCGTTGGATCATTTTTATTGCCATTTATATAGCCATCGATATCTACGCCTTTCAGGCATTTCGAACGTTGGCCAGGAACAATTGGTTAACGATAGGATATTTTGCTGTATCACTTATATTATTGCTCGGTTTTATTTATCAACTAACTTCCGGGGACTCAAACAGAACAATGACTCCTGCCCGTATGTATACGTTCGGATTGTTTGTCGCTATATTCTTTCCAAAAATGTTGGTTGCGATCGTCATGTTCTTGGAAGACATAATTCGAGTAATCATTGGTACGGTTTCAAGTTTTGGAGCTATTGGAGATTCCTTCTTTGTACCATCAAGACGAAAGTTCATTAGTATGGTTGGATTAGGATTGGCTGCAATTCCCTTTTCTACTTTACTCTACGGAATGTTCCACGGAAAGTACAACTATAAGGTGTTGAAGTACACCCTGGAGTTTGACGACCTTCCGGATGCGTTCGACGGATATACAATTACACAAATAAGCGATATACACAGTGGAAGCTTCGACAATAAGAAAAAAGTCTCTTATGGAATCGATCTTATAAATGAGCAGAAGAGCGATGTTATATTGTTTACAGGTGATCTTGTAAATAATGTAGCGGAAGAGATGTCTCCCTGGACGGAGCTGTTCTCTAAATTATCGGCT
>QIJL01000036.1 GCA_003232435.1 Flavobacteriales bacterium
CTTGATGCATAAAATAGCGGTCATGGGTGATGAGGCAAAGTGTTCCTGTATAGGCCTTCAAGACCTCACAAAGCACATCGCAAGATGGGATATCGAGATGGTTTGTAGGTTCATCCAGCAAAATCAAATTGGCGGGGCGAACGAGCAATTTTGCGAGGGCCAGACGACTTTTTTCTCCTCCGCTTAAGACAGAGACTTTTTTAAATACATCGTCCCCTCGAAATAAAAAAGCGCCTAACATGCTTCGCAGAAAAGTGGGTGTGCCTTCAGGTGCGGCGGTTGCGATTTCCTCAAGGACAGAATGGTTTGCATTCAGGGTTTCCAATTGGTGTTGACTGTAATAGGCGATTTGAACCTGACCCCCGAGCTTGCGCTCGCCCTGATCGATGTCAGTTGTGCCTGCAAGTATTTTAATGAGGGTTGATTTTCCTGCGCCATTCGGGCCGACGAGTGCCAGCTTTTGACCGCGCTCCAGGGTAAGATTCAGGTTTTGAAAAACCTTTTTTGAGGCATAGGATTTTGAAACCGTTTTGAGTGAAATGACGGACTTTGCACAACGTTCCGGCTGTGGAAAACTAAATTTGACCTTTTTATTTTCGGCTTCGAGTGGCGCGATGCGCTCCATTTTTTCGAGTTGTTTGACACGGCTTTGCGCTTGTTTTGCTTTGGTGGCTTTTGCTTTAAATCGTTCAATAAAACGCTCGGTTTGTTCTATTTTCTTTTGCTGGTTTTCGTAGGTGGCTTGTGTGATCGCAGCCGTTTCAAGTTTCGTTTTTTCGTAGCGGTTGTAGTTCCCGGTGTAAAAAGCGACTTTGCCGCGTTCGATCTCAAAAATACGATTGACGAGTCCGTTGATAAAAGCACGATCATGGGAAATCATGAGAATGCCACCAGGGTAGTCTTTTAGAAAGGCCTCAAGCCAGATGAGAGAGGCGAGATCGAGGTGATTGGTGGGTTCATCCAATAAAATAATATCGGGCCGTGAAACCAGTAGTTTTGAGAGGGCGACTCGCATGAGCCAGCCGCCGCTCAATTGTTCTGTTTTACTGCGAATATCTTTGTCTTGAAAACCCAGTCCGGCGAGTATTTTTTCAGCTCGGAATTCGAGTCCGTAACCATCAAGGGTTTCAAATTTTGATTGCTGTTCGGCGTATTGCAAACCCAAGTCCGCTTTTTGTTGCTGATCTTGGCAATCTTCGATTTCGTTTTCGGTCTGCCGCATCTGTTTTCGGATGTGCTCAATCTCAGTCGCCCCCGAGCAGACTTCTTCCAGGATGCTGCGTCCTTTGAGTTGTGCGATTTCCTGGGTGAGATATCCGGTGCGGATGGATTTGGCTTGGATGACCTCGCCTGTATCGGGTGAAAGTTTGCCCGCGACAATATCCAGCAGGGTTGTTTTCCCCGCACCATTGGGGCCGATGAGCGCGATGCGATCTTTGGGCAATACCTGAAAGCTAACTTCCGAAAACAATGCACGTTCGCCATAGCGTTTTGAGATTTTAAAAAGAGAGATCATGGGAAAAGCCGGATATGAAAAAGTGAGAGGAATTATGGGTATATCGATTGAGCGATAGATTATGTGACTTTAAGTCTTTGAAAAATATGTCACGCCTTGCAGAAGAATCGACGATGTTCATAGCCTATCTTCGTCCCGCTTTACCTCTGTATCGATCCCCTTCAAGGAGCCTCTCGTCTTTTTATTTTTGTTATTCTCATTGCAGATGGGCCACTTATTTCGAATCTCATCTTTGTCGGATAGAAAATAATTAAAAGATTGTTCAAGTATGCTTTTACGGATGGTAAGTCGTAGAATAGTTTCCATTTTCTCATAAAGTGTTTTTCTATTTGGTGTTAAGTCTCCTAAACCTTGACCGTGTGCTAAAGAAGATCTTAGATCGTACATCTCTTCTGCGTCAGCCTCTTCGATAGTTCCTGCGCCCACATCTTTTGAGAGCTTCGGAACTCTCTGCACAAATTGTTTTGTAGATGAATGGCGGTCCGTATGAATGAGTGCCTCTAACCCTATTGCAACTAAATTCCAGCGTACATCTACTTCAAAGCATCTAAACGCATATTCTAGATACCACATCGCTCGTGTGATTGGATCTTTAAGTGGTTTATTTTCACAGGTTTCTATCAGTTTTTTAAGATCTTCCGCGTTACTCTTTGTAAGATAATTAGAATCTGTGTCTACCACGAATGCGTGAGCACCGGGGCCGGAGACAAGGCCAGGAATAATTTTATGGAGGCTATCGTCTTGATTTTTGATAACACGAGCAGCATATTTAAAAGAGATACTAGTCGGGTGTATTATTCGGGATAATGCGATGCAACGCTGCAAACGCTGATCGGAATCCCACTGAAAATTATTAACGCTTGGGGGGTTATAATGTACGAAAGAGTATAGCTGCTGACGGTACACACGGCAGTCTGGACTATACCCGTATCCTGGTGGTTCGCATGCCTCAAAAATTCTGTCATATAGCTCTCTGGAGAGAGTATCTATGTATATATTGTTGCAAAGTTTAAAAGGGTTCTTTATCTCGCTGAGATTATTGTTGGGAGTCGTCTGTACTACAACATCCAATATTTTTTTATTACTCATCTAAATTTACCAACTAGCTATAAATGAAATAAGTTTTTTCCTGGTCTCAAATAGCGCTTAAGTATTTGAATCAGAGGTGTTTTCTTCCCAAAAACGATAAGCAAGCCAGGGGTCCCACATGGCCCCCGTTGCAGACATGACGGCATCTGCACCTGCATCTAGATAGTCATGGATGTGT
>QIJL01000240.1 GCA_003232435.1 Flavobacteriales bacterium
TATACTCGTGCCAAATGGAAATTCGGGAGAATCAAGGCAGGGCTTTTTTCTCATACCAAGGCAGGGCGGAGCGTTAAGAAAATGTCTTGCAGACATTTTTAGCGAACGAGCCAACTGGCGCATTGGCAAAAGCCTCAGCTACGGCGATAAATTTTAACGAAGGTATGGGGAAAAAGACCAAGTAGAAATTTCGGATTTCTATTTGGCAGGAGTATATCTTTCAAAGGGTATTTATTTGACGATGGAAATCATACCGAGTACTAGACAAAAAATTATTGTTGAGCATAATTTAGAAGTAGGCAAATTTCTATTTTATAACAATATCATGGTCAGTGAATTTTATGAGGGAGTTCATGTTACTAAAGAAAATGCAGCCGAAGTTATTCTAATTACCCAACAGATATATGGTGACTACAAACCATTTGTTTACATATCTCATCGCCTGAATTCTTATTCCATGGATACGATGGGATACAAAGAGGTCGCTGAAATGTTCCCCAATTTTAAAGGTTTCGCCATTGTTTCTCAAAACAAGTATCGGCGTATGCTTGCTTCACTTGAAAAGTTGTTCATCAAAAAACCTATTGGGGTTTTCGATAATATGGATAGCGCTTTTTTCTGGGCCGAAAAGCTTTTGGAAAAAGGCTCTTGAAGTCAGCAAACACGCCCAGTATTTTTTTATCTTCAACCTGTCATTTCCTCAATACGGAATTTTCAAAATCCCATATTCAAAGATGAAGAATACAGCCACACGAACGACCTTGTTTTTGGATAATGTAATGAAAATTATAAGACGTAAAATTTACATATGGCTCTAGTTTATTATTGCGTTGATAAATTCAATTTTATCGACTAGGGCATTTAAATGCCAATGTTCGGTTTGGGCTAAAGCCCGGCAAGAGTCGTGGCAATAGTATTGGAAAATCCATTTTTCAATTGCCCCCGTATTTATCCGGGACGAATTTAATCCTGTTAAAGGGGCTTCAGCCTAAAACCCGTAAAACCAAACCAATAGTCAGAGGGTTTTCGAGAATCGTAGCTTCTTTAAACTAGAGCCTTTGCATATCACTACTAAGCAGGTTATCAGTTGGTTACGGTCGCGTCTTTGTTCTTTATTCTAACAGCGACCTGTGCTGAGCCTGTCGAAGTAAGCGTTCTTGTATCTTTTACCAGACAACAATGATTCTTTTTACCTATAAAAATTCATCTCATCCAAATACTTCCAAACAGAATCTGGCAATAGAGGCCTGATATTTTTTCCTGCTTTGTGGTTTTTACGGATAAAAGTCGACGAGATTTCCATTATCGGGGCGTTGACTCTATGGACCTTCGGGTGGTCTTCAAATTGATTTTCGATCCTTCCTTCTGAAATTCTTGGATAAACATAAAGGTCATGATTTTCTAAAATGACCTCGAAGTTCTTCCACTTATGGAAGCTTTTGAGATTGTCATCGCCCATAATAAGACTGAAAACACAGTCATCGCCATGTTTTTCTGAAAGATGTGCCAACGTATGTACCGTGTAATTGGGCTGGGGCAAATCGAATTCAATCTTCGATGGTTTTAATTTCGGATACTCCTTGGTTGCCTCAAAGGCCATTTGATACCGGTGGTTGTCATCTAAAAGAGACTGCTTTGTCTTAAACGGACTCTGGGGCGTAATCACGAACCAGACCTCATCGAGTGCTGAAAATTCCACCATATGGTTTGCGATTACCAAGTGCCCTATGTGAATGGGGTTAAAGGTTCCGAAGTACAGTCCGATATTTTTCACACCTACTCCTTTTTTTTAGGCAGCTCTGTAGATTCAGATACTCCTATGAAATCCTTTACCAATTGTTTTGCCTCTTCTAAAGCTGTATCGAGATCATAATTTTTAATGATCTTATCGAATTGGGGAGCAGTTGCAAGTTCAATAGATGCCTTGGCGATTCGCATATTGATCTTGTCATCGCTTTCGGTACTTCGTTTTTTCAAACGGATCTTGAGTTCGTCAACACTCGGTGGCTTTACAAAGACCGCCAAGGTTTCTTCAGGAAATTTTTTCTTAATGCGCAGACCTCCCACCACATCGATATCGAAAATCACATTTTTACCCTCCGCCCAAAGTCTTTCCACTTCGGTCTTGAGTGTACCATAGAAATTGTCTCGGTAGACCTCCTCCCACTCTAAAAAATCTCCGTTCTTGATATGGTTCTTGAATTCTGAAATAGACATGAAATAGTAGTGCTCCCCATGTTTTTCTTTGGCCCTTCTCGGTCTTGAAGTTGCGGAGACCGAAAAACCCAAATTAAGTTCGGGTTGATCTAAAAGGTATCTTACAACTGTCGTCTTCCCACTTCCTGAAGGTGCCGAGAACACCAATAACTTTCCGCCTTTCATAGTTGAAAAAGTTCAAGTGTCAAGTTCATACTCAAATTCAAAGACATTGTTTTTTCTTGTTTGGTGCTAATAATTTTTATCAAATCCGAAAATAATATTTACTGCTTACCGCCTACTGTTCACTGCCTACTTCTTACTGTTCACTGCTTACTGCCAACTGAATACTTTTTCAGAGTACGTTAAGCATTTGTTCTTTGATCTTTTCGAGCTCATCTTTCATTCGTACAACGACTTGTTGCATTGGTGCATAATTCGCCTTTGAACCTATGGTGTTGATCTCCCGGCCTATTTCCTGACTGATAAAACCCAATTTCTTTCCGTTGGAATCCGCGGAATTCAAAGTAGAAGAAAAATATTCTAAATGGTTGGCCAACCGTACTTTCTCCTCGGTAATATCATACTTTTCTAAGTAATAGATCAGTTCTTGTTCGAAACGATTTGCATCGACATCGGCCTTCAAGTCGTTCATGGCTTTTTCCAGGCGCTCACGAATAGTATCGATGCGATCAACATCCATAGCGGTGACCTCTTGTAAGAGGCTCTCTAGGTTTTTTATGCGATTCATAAAGTCTTTTTCCAGGACTTTTCCCTCTTCTGACCTGAATTTATTGATTTCTGAAAGTGCCTCCGTCAAAGCAGATTGGATGGCCTTATATTCTTCCTCATCGAGGTCTTCTCGTTCCGTTTTCATGGCATCGGGTAGGCGAAGTGCCATTTCCAACAATCGAAGATCATCTCCCTCGGCAATCGACTTTAGTTGCTTCATATATTGTCGTACTACGCCTTCGTTTACAACGGCAGATGTTTCCGTGCCCGTCAACTCGACATACAATCCGAAATCGACCTTTCCCCTTTCTAGAGAGCTAGCGATGACCTTGCGTAGCTCTAATTCTTTCGCTCGATAAGCTTGTGGTATACGGGCGTTCAAATCGAGATTTTTGCTGTTCAACGATTTGAGCTCAACGGTAATCTTTTTGGAAGGAAGTTGGGCCACATGCTTCCCGAAACCGGTCATTGATTGGATCATAAACTAATTTTATGTTTCGACAAAGGTAGCCAAATTCGATGCGAGCCTTTCTTTTTTATAATTCCCTAACCCAAATATTTCGATAACTGACCCGGCTATCATCGCCATGGTCTTGAAGCTTTATCGGCCCTTTTCCGTGAGGTAGGTTCTTGGGCCAACCGATATA
>QIJL01000523.1 GCA_003232435.1 Flavobacteriales bacterium
CCAAAGGCTTCCATTCCGTGGGCAGTGACCCCGAATCCCCACCCCAGTATAGGAAATATGACCCAAGGAAAATCGGTCGTGCTATAATTCAAAATCGCCAAAAAAGGAATTACGATGAAATAGGCAAGAAGGTTGCCATAGAACCCTTTGATTTTCTCGACTTTTGCTTTGGCCTTTTTATACAACTTATCATCGATATATACTTGCTGTGTCTCCACTGGGGAAACGTGTTTGGTCAAAATGGGCAATTGAACACTAAAATCAGAAGTATTTTTATTTATGGCGACTTGTCGATCCGTCAAAATTCCGTAACGCTGTCTTATATTTTGCAGACCCACCCCACTGCTTTTCTTCACTACCTGTTTTTCTTGTAGATTGTTGCTTACGACCAACATGCCGTCTTCTTCATAAACTTTTATGTGTAGGGGCCTGTCTGAGGTTACAACATTATGTTTTACTGCATTTTCAAGTAAAAGTTGCAATGACAGGGGAACGATCTTGGCCTCGGGATCCATACTATCTTCAGGAATTTCTAAAACGATACTGTCTTCGAACCGCATTTTTAAAAGTCTAACATATGTTTTGGCAAATTGAAGCTCTTCATCGACCGATACAAGGTCCTTATTTTTCTGCTCCAGTACGTAGCGGTATACTTTACTCAGGGAAGTTGTAAACTTTTGCGCCTGATCGGGGGCTTCTTCGATAAGACTCGTCAATACATTCAGACTGTTGAAAAGAAAGTGTGGATCCAACTGGTTCTTTAGGGCATCGAATTTTGCCGAGGCCGTACCGGCAATGATCTTCTGTTCTTTGACCTTTGTTTCTTGTCGATATTTGTAATACCATGCCGCATAAAACGTCAGCACAATACCAAGGGAAATCAGAAGTGGTTGCTGATATGACTCTATTTTTTCATAGGACAAAAACCGTTCGAACGAAAAGTCGTAAAAACCCATTAATATTACCAGCCGAGCAAAAAACACCCCTAAGCATGAAAGAACAATATTCCCCGTAATTGCAATCGTCATTCTTTTAGGGGTAAATAAAAAATGATCGTATTTTTTAAGCAGGTAATAGAACCATAACGCATTGACCATGTATAGCGTTATCGAAAAAATCATGTTTTGAAAAAACAGTTGCCACCCGCTCTCCGATTCAAGTATATCATCCAATGTACCAAAAAGGTAGTAGTACAACATAAAGCCCCCATAAATGAGTACTCCCAATATGAGGGCTCGAAACAGTTCTTTTAAAAACCGATTTAACGTCATTGTTTTTTACAATTTTCAAGTGTCATTTCCGCCCGGCCCCTTCCCCAATTGGGATGGAACTCGGACTCCGGCTTAAAGTTATCGAAAAGTTCGATAGAGCGCTCGACATCTTTGCAATAGGGCGTGATATCTCCTCCGAAGTATTGTGCGGAACCCATATCCCATTCCGCTTTTGAAAATACGACACGCGGATTTTGAGGATCCAATTCGGCGGCTTTTGCATACAATGCCGTTACTTTTCCTGAAAGTGTCATTCCGTAGGTCGCGCCGTCAAAAGCGACCCAAGCAGTATGTACCATGGCCTGTTGTACCAATATTTCAGGATTATCAGGGGAAATCGCTTTCGCCAAATCGGTGTATTCCTGAGCTTTTTCCAATTGCCGTGTCAGTTTCGCCTCGTCTTTTTCACCAAAGGAAGCCACTGTGTTCACTTGTGCAGCATAATAAAACGGAAGCCAATTATCCGGCTCGGCTGATGCTATTCGTTCAAAAAGGTTAGAGGCTTCTGAAGTTTTTCCTTCGCCCTTTAGTTCGAATGCTTTCTGCATGCCCTTGGTGTATTGGTCTTGTGCGTTTACGATGGTAGTTAGCAAAACTATTGAGATTGTGATGATTTTTTTCATTTCATTAGGTTTAAAAATGTTTCTACTGTTTCAGGTTTTTTAAAATTTCTCGGTGAACCTCTGTGTTTCTCTGTGAAATAACCAGCAAACATGAGCTGTTACACAGAGACTCACAGAGCAATAAGAGTTTCACAGAGATTTTTGATGCTTATAATTGAATTGTTTGCTTTATTGATTTTCCATTTATCTCGAATTTGGCATCTTCCCATTGCGGTGGCCCCATTCGCGCCGGGGCGTTGTTCGAAGATCCGGTATCTTCCTTGGGAATTCCGAGGAAATTCGTGTCCAGTTCGTCGTTATTATTTTCATCATGATATGAAGAAATGGCATAGGTGCCATCGGTAACATTTTCAAAGGTTACGGTACTTTTTCCGTTCTTGATTTGTCCTATCCGGGACATCGCTGTTTTTTTTAACCAGTCTTCTTCCGAACTATATAGTCCGATCATCATTTTACCGTCGCCATTATCGATATCGGTAATCTCTACCTCGATGATATTGCCTTCCGGCTCTTGTGCGAGGGCTATAAATCCTAAAATCATGGACGTTAAAAAAAGTATTTTTTTCATCTTTTCAATTCTATGGTGTAAAGGTGGAACATAATCCATTCAAGGTAAAGAAATAAGAACCCAGTTGTAGCTTTTATGGGATGGATTGTCAAAATAGCCCTAATTTTGAGTAGAGCCTGTTTTGAAATATGTCGTTAGAATTGTTATGCCCTATTTTTGATGCAGAACGAAGCATCCGCCTATGGCGGACGGTTTAAAATTTTAACAGGGCCGACTGAAAAGGCCAACGATTTGGCCTTTGATAAGGAGCCAGACGGGGCGTTGGCTTCGCAAAAAGAGGGTATAAGAAAATAATCGAGATATTTC
>QIJL01000210.1 GCA_003232435.1 Flavobacteriales bacterium
AAAGATCCATCACGCTAAATGAAAACCGAGCAGTCTATCGCTCGCGGCTTTTATTGGATGAAGATCTTGCAGCGCGAAGTGTCGGACAGGGCAGAATTTATAATGACCTGGGTTTTGAGCAGCTTGCCTTGCTTGAGGCATCTAAATCGCTTGCTGTTGATCCAAGTAATCATAGCGCGCACAGGTTACTCTCTGACAGCTATGCCTTGCGTCCTCGTCATGAGATTGCTCGTGTGAGTGAACTCTTGCAATCGCAGCTGTTACAGCCGATTAACATCAATCCGGTTAGGCCGCAACTGGCCGAAACAAACCTCAATTTGGTGACCGGCTTCGGTCCGGCTGATGCGGCATTTAACGAATTCACCCCCCTTTTTCTGAGAAATCAGACTCGTGCGACAGTTTCCGGACTGGTTGGAAATAATAACACCTATGGTGAGGAAGTGGTGGTTTCCGGTATACAGGATCGCTTTTCTTATAGTTTGGGCCAGTTCCGCTATAAAACCGACGGATTTCGAAAAAACAATGCCATTCAACACGATATTTATAATCTCTTTACCCAAGTGGCGCTCACGCCAAAATTCAATATTCAGGCTGAATATCGGCGCCGGGAAACGGATCAAGGAGATCTTCGATTGGTTTTGGATTCGGACTTTAACCCTAACGAGCAGAGGAGGCTAGAGCAAGATACTATCCGGGTTGGAAGCCATCTCAACCTTTCACCAAGCTCTGACCTGATTTTCTCTTTAATCTATATTGACAGTGTAACGAAGGTGACTCAATTTGACGCAGATTCTGTTGCCAATGTTGAGGCGCAACAAGATGGTTGGGGCTTTCAAGGTCAGTACTTATTTCAAAACAATGATTTCAATCTGACTTTTGGCGCAGGGACTTACAAGATTGATGAAGACCAAATAATCAATATAAATTTTTCAGATTTTTTAAATCTGCTTGGTGTAGACGATCTCATAGAAACCGCTACAGGAACGGTTGAACAGAATAATGTTTATCTCTATTTAGATTCTACTTTTTCTAGAAATGTAATTTGGACGTTTGGTCTTAGCTACGATGTAGTTGAAGAAGAAATACTAAAACTAGACTCTGATGAGTTTAACCCTAAACTTGGTTTGCAGTGGATTGTGAGTGATCGTTTGCATCTTCGGGGCGCTGTCTTCCAGACCCTGAAACGACCTTTGATTAGCAGTCAGACACTTGAGCCGACACAGGTTGCTGGCTTTACCCAGTTTTTTGACGACTTTAATGGAACGACTGCGGACTTCTATGGCATGGCTTTGGATGTGACATTACATCCCAAGCTCTTTGGGGGACTTGAGGTTTATCAACGCGATCTGGAAAAACCAGAAATCGCAGGGCCTGGCAACTTATTTTTCAAAGATCAGAAAGAACAGTTTTATAAGGGATATTTGTATTGGACATTTTCGAAAAATTGGACTTTTCGTACCGAGGGTCGTTACGAAAAGTTGGACTCAGGGATAGGAACTTTAGAAAAACCAAGTCAACTTGATGAGCTAATCGTTCCTTTCATGATCCATTATTCTGGGATTTCAGGACTTTTTGCGGAACTCGGAGCATCGTATGTGAAACAGAAAGCTGAGTTTCGTACACCGTCCGACTTTAGAAACATTCGTGAAGAATTTGTTGTCGTCGAGACTGTCATTGGTTATCGTTTGCCAAAGCGTTTGGGTATTGTCAGTTTAGAAGTGAAAAACCTTTTCGACGAGAAATTTCTTTACCAAAATCGAACATTTTTGAATGCTGATAAATTTAAATCAAACTCAGAATTTATTCCAGATCGCTCAATACTGGTTCGTTTCACTGGTACTTTTTGAGTCCGCCCTGGATACAAAATATATTCTAGAAGTGATCTCGTGACTGATATTGTTTATGCAACAATTGATAAGAAGTGTTACCGCGAAAAAAACTACGAATATTCTTTGAGAAAAAATACCAATAACATATAATATAGAGGAGATGTAAATGAAAAAAATAATGCCGCTTTTACTTCTGATGTTCTTGATTCCCGCCTGTGCTCATCACAGTCGTGGGTTTTCACCGGAGGATATGCATCAAATTGATGAACCGAAAGGGGAACACCCGGGCGAACGGGTGAAATTTGAGAAACTTGATCCCAAAGTAAGGAAAGCTCTGGGTTTAAAAAAGGATGATTTGCTTCTTGCAGTGAAATCAGATGGGAGCAATGTGCTTTATTTTAACGAAAGTAAGCAGGAGTTTACGAAAGGATCTTTTCCTCTTGGTCGGAAATTGGGTGGAATCGTGACAATTCTTTCGACAAACTCAGTCAGATGTAAAACCATCGATATTGCGGGGAGAACATACTGGTTTCCAAGACATTGTCCTTGATTCGCATTTAATGAGGCATAAGGCTACCGCAAGCCCAACTGCATTCATAATGCGTGACAGGTTTGAGGAGCGCAGGCCGAGGGCTTTTCGGATGTAGGTACGTTTGAAGCGGTCGACAGCTTTCGCCTGAGTACGGGAAAATAAGCAAAATAAGGGGTCAGGTCTTGCTATTTGCTTCCAGGCTGATGGTTTGAGTAATCCGTGAATTTGGAAGAGGGCAAGACATGACTCGAATATCCATCAATAAAGACAAAAAACAAGACCTGACCCCAGCAATGCTGACCCCAGCAATGCTGACCCCAGCAATGATATTCACTGGATGAAGGGGGAATTAAGCATAACCCATTGTTTATGAAATATTTTTGCTATGCAGTATCGGATTGA
>QIJL01000650.1 GCA_003232435.1 Flavobacteriales bacterium
TGAAAAACAACAAATCAAAGTTCCTGATTACAACAATTCATAAGAATAAATTCGAGAAAATCAAAGTAGTTTTAGATGCGTTTGCCCTGACCCCTTGAACCCATTGCGTTGGTAAAACCATAATTAAATTGTATTTTTGCAATCCTTTTTTTAACGACGGGGCAAAGAGTGAAAAAGGGTATTTTAAAACAATCGTATAACAACTTCCGTGATAGTCGTTCAACTCTTTAAAAATCACGGAATACAAATTTTACCAGCAAATGGCTGAAGAAAAAGAAACTACACCGGTAGAAGAAACTGCCGAAGCAATACAAGAAACAAAAGCGGCAGCACCTGTCCAAGATCCAAAAGAATTTTTAGAGAGTTTTGATTGGGACAAATACGAGCAAGGTATTGAGCGTGTCGATGACAAGAAATTAGAGGAATTCGAAAAATTGGTCGCCGAAAATTTCGTTGATACCGCCGATGCCGAAGTAGTAAAGGGTACAGTGGTCTATTTAACAAACCGTGAGGCCATTATCGATATCAACGCAAAATCGGAAGGTGTTATTTCACTGAACGAATTTCGATACAATCCTGATTTAAAGGTTGGTGATAATGTCGACGTACTAATTGATATTCGTGAGGATAAAAGTGGACAATTAATATTGTCGCATAGAAAGGCCCGTACCATCATGGCGTGGGATCGCGTCAACAATGCACATGATAACGAAGAAATTGTAAGTGGTTTTGTAAAATGTCGTACCAAAGGTGGTATGATTGTCGATGTATTCGGAATCGAAGCATTCTTGCCAGGTTCTCAGATCGATGTCAAGCCGATTCGAGATTATGACCAGTATGTAGGTAAGAATATGGAATTCAAGGTGGTCAAGATCAACCATGAATTCAAAAACGTCGTCGTTTCTCACAAGGCACTTATCGAGGCCGATATAGAGGAACAAAAGAAAGAGATTATCAGTCAGTTGGAAAAAGGACAAGTACTGGAAGGTATTGTCAAGAACATCACATCTTATGGTGTGTTTATCGATCTTGGCGGTGTCGACGGACTCGTTCATATTACCGATCTTTCTTGGAGCAGGATCAACCACCCGAACGAGGTGGTCGAACTGGACCAGAAGTTGAACGTGGTGATCTTGGACTTTGATGAGAACAAATCAAGGATCCAATTGGGAATGAAGCAGTTGGAGAAGCATCCATGGGAGGCATTGAGCGACGAAATCAAAATTGGCGACAAAGTCAAAGGTAAGGTTGTTGTTATTGCCGATTACGGTGCTTTCATCGAAGTGGTCGAAGGTGTTGAAGGTTTGATACACGTTTCCGAAATGTCTTGGTCAACGCACTTGCGTTCTGCTCAAGATTTCGTGAAAGTGGGCGATCAAGTCGAAGCCGTTGTTCTAACTTTGGATAGAGAGGATAGAAAAATGTCTTTGGGCATCAAGCAATTGACTCCGGATCCTTGGACTGATATTACGTCTAAATATCCTGTTGGTTCACGTTATAAGGGAATCATCAGAAACTTCACGAACTTTGGGGTTTTCGTGGAAATGGAAGAAGGTATCGATGGCTTGATCTATATTTCGGATCTTTCCTGGACCAAGAAAATCAAGCATCCTTCTGAATTCGTAAACGTAAGCGATACTATCGAGGTAGAGGTTTTAGAACTTGATGTCGAAGGACGCAAGTTGAGTCTAGGTCACAAGCAGACAACTGAAAATCCTTGGGACAAATACGAAAAGGAATTCGCTTTAGGTACCATACACAAGGCGGCAATCACTGAGATTGTTGACAAGGGTGCCACAATTGATTTCAATGATGACATCACGGCCTTTGTACCACAACGCCATTTGGAAAAAGAAGATGGCAAAAAACTGGGCAAGGGAGAAGAGGCAGAATTTAAGATTATTGAATTCAACAAGGACTTCAAAAGAGTCGTTGCAAGTCATACGGCTATTTTCAGGGAAGAAGAGCAGCGCAATGTCAAAGCTGCTAAAAAGCGAGCTTCGGCCGCCGCAGAAGAGGCCAAAACCACTTTAGGTGATGCCAATGATGCGTTGCAGGCCTTGAAGGATAAAATGGAAGCCGACGATAAATAGTCACTTTCGTTTAGATATTTGAAACCCGGCCAATGAATTTTGGCTGGGTTTTTTATTTTAAACATTTCTCTTTGTTAATCATTGTTGTGCGGTAAAACCCTCCTACCATGCCTATGGCAGGTAAACTATGGGCAGGCAGGGAGCAAAGACGCGACTGTAACCAACAAAGACTCATACCGTGACTTGGAGTCACGGTATGAGTCTTTCTTTAGCCCCGAGGCCTCCGGGGGTAACTGTTCAGGCAGGTGTTCACTGATTTTTCTAAAAAAAGATGGTGTAACTAAGTAGTAATCAGTGAACAGTAATTAGTGCCTTCTGCTCACTATTTTCACTATTTCACTATTTCACTATTTGATTCAGGGTCAGTTCAAATTCCTAAACAGAGCCTACATACCTAAGGGCCTAAGGACTGAATAGTTACCTTGCTTTTTTAGATTTTGGACAATGTTCCGGAATAGCTAAAAACACTCTGCTTTCAATATCGATCCCCGATCGGTTACAGTTTGGTCTTACGTCTTATGTCCAGTAGCGACCTGTGCTGAGCTTGTCGAAGTAAGCGGTCTTACGTCCCCGCCCGAATGACTGGTCGGGCGGGTTTAACCGGACACTATTGATTTTTAAGGATAATAATGAGCAACAATACCATATTTATAGTGGCCGGGGTCTT
>QIJL01000489.1 GCA_003232435.1 Flavobacteriales bacterium
GCCCGAGAGAAAAAGTTTGTTGTTTTTGTTTAGATTGTAATTGGTCTTTAGGTTCAGGTCATAAAAGGTCACACTGTTCTTTTCGCCCGCCACCTTTAAGAGTAGATCGGCATAAGAGCGTCGCCCTGCAACTAAAAACGAACCTTTTTCTTTGAACAAGGGACCTTCAAGCGCAATACGACTAGAAATAATACCAATACCCCCGGTCGCGGCAAATCGCTTACTGTTGCCATCTTTTTGGCGCACATCGAGTACGGAAGATACCCTTCCACCAAAGCGAGCGGGAATTCCTCCTTTGTACAATTTGACATCTTTGATGGCATCTGCATTAAAGACCGAAAAGAAACCGAACATGTGTGAGGTATTGTAAATAATCGCCTCATCGAGCAAGACCAGGTTTTGATCACCTGCCCCTCCCCTTACATGAAAACCGCCGGTACCTTCGCCGTTGTTCGTGACACCCGGCAGCATTTGTAAGGACTTTAAAATATCGACCTCGCCCAAAACCACGGGCATTTGTTTTACGGTCGCGATGTTCATTTTAACAACGCTCATTTCAGGTTTTCGAAGAATGGCCCTTTCAGGTTCATCGGCAGTGACCACGACCTCGGTCAGTGCCGTTGAAAACTCGGAGATTTCAACGTCCAATTTTTGATTGGTATCGAAGGTTATTTTTTTGTTGACCTCTGAATACCCCATATAGGAAATATTCAGGGTATACTCTCCTTCTGGAGCCGTAATCGAATAAAACCCATATTCGTTGGTCACGACGCCAATGGTGGTACCCTTTAAAAAAACGGAAGCCCCAAACAGGGTTTCGCCATTGCTTTTATCGGTTATGGTGCCACTGAGGGTATGATTGGTTTGTGCGATTGCCGCGGTACCAAAAAATAGAATGCCCAGCCAAAAGCCAAGGCCCAAAATTTTTTTTGAGTTTGTTTTTTTCAACATTGACTATTGGATTAGGTTGCTGGTTTTAAATCTCCCTTTTAATAGACAATGGAAAATATGGAAGGTTGCATGGTCGGTTTTTAAATTCAGTTTTTCAATGTCTATGAAGGCGCAAAACTAAAAAGGGGTAGCATCAACGTTCATTGGCGACAGTCAATAAACGATAAAAAAAGAAATTAGAAGTGAGGTACTAGAACTTCGAAACCTCCCTAACCAAGCAGGTATTCCGGCTCAACCACCAATTTATGAATGTGTTGTCCATAGATTTAGAAAAGATGGAATTACCATAGTGATTTTGACAAACCAAAAACACCGGAACGTTTATGATATATCCGATGAGATTTATGAAATCATAAAAAAAGACATTTGAGGCTGCCGCTGGCTACTGTTCACTTAATACTCCTTACTCATTAACTAAGACTCAACACTTTTTCCTTCCCCGCTCCCGCCAGTTTGCAACTGGTGGCCTCGACATTGAGGTTTCAATGAACTTCAAAACACCCCCAACCCTTCTACAGAACCTGTCTTGAGCCTAGTCGAAAGGCCTAGGATGACATCTTCAAGGGGACAATCCATATTTTTAAAATGTACTTCTTACCTCGTACCTCTAACCTCGTATTTCCAACTTTGTACTTCGTCCCTCGTATTTCGTACCTGCCTGCGGCAGGCTTTTTTTCCTTCCTTCATGCAACTATCCTAAATTCGTGTTGTCTTTTATTTTAAAGGATCTCTAATACGGGAAAATTTCATTGGAAACCAAACTCCGTTTTACGCACCATGCACTTGTAGAAAAATGCAAGACCGGTCATAGCAGCTCACAATACCAGTTGTATTCGCTCTATGTCGATGCCATGTACAATATCGGGTTGCGTATGTTGGGCAATAAAGAAGATGCGGAGGATATCGTGCAAGACAGTTTTATCGATGCCTTTAAAAACCTGGCCAGCTTTAAATACGACAGTACGTTCGGGGCATGGTTGAAACGGATCGTGATCAATAAGAGCATCAATTATCTCAAAGCAAAACGGATTGCGGTTGTACCGATGGATGCGCATGAATTCCATCTGACTGAAGAACCCAACGAAAAGGCGGAAGCGGTCGACATCAAAAAAGTAAAAGTAGGGATAGCCCAACTACCGGCAGGATACAAGCAGATAATCAACTTATATCTCTTGGAAGGTTATGACCATATCGAAATCGGGGAAGTATTGGGTATTTCGACATCGACCTCGAAATCGCAATACCATCGGGCAAAGAAAAAACTAGTAGAAATTATACACACCTTATAATGGACGATTTTGAAAAACACATACGGGAGAACGCGGCGGAGTTCAACGAGCATAAAGCCGATAAGGCGAAAATGTGGGCAGCAATCGCTGGCGAGCTGAGAACCGAAGAACCTAAAGTTACTCCGCTTTGGAAATCCCCCATGATAAAGATAGCGGCCAGTATTGTGCTCGTTCTGGGCATTTCCGGAATCATCGGGCTTACCGTTTTTGGATCCGGTTCATCCGTAGAGACCCAATATGCATCCAAAGAACTCTTGGATATCGATATGCACTATAGAGGCTTGGTGTCGTATCAGGTGCAATTGGTAAAGGATAACCCGAACCTGTCAGAAGAAGACAAGACCGAGTTTTTATCCTTTATGGACGAGCTCGATGTCGAATACGAACATTTGCGTCAAGAGATGCAGAATAACCTGGACAATGAACTGGTGTTGGAGGCTATTGTTTCCAACTACAAACAGCGAATAGAGCTCATAGAAAAGCTATTGAAACAGATAAACGATTCCAAAATACAAGATG
>QIJL01000607.1 GCA_003232435.1 Flavobacteriales bacterium
ACAGTGCGAAAATCACGATAAGTGGAAAAATGTTGCTCAGATGAGCAATGTCGCAATCCGCTTTCAGAATAACCGGTTGCAAGGAAATAAAAGGTAGCTGCCTGCCGGCAGGAGGGTTTCAGTTCGTCCACCTTTGGCGGACTTCTTAAAATCGAGCCCGCCTGCCGGTCGGGCAGGTTTCACTAATATAAAAGAGCATCCCTAATGATGCTCTTTTATATTATTCGGAGCGCTTATTATTCGCATCCCCCGGTAAATCCAGTTGCGTTGAACTTTGTTTGCACGGCTCCTTGACGGCTACCATCGACCACTTGAATGGCAAGATTGTTTTCGCCACTGCCATCACGCTTTGGTGTGCAATATTCGAAAAGGTAAAAACTATTCGCCCGTTGCGAGACCCTCAACGATATTTCATTGAAAGTAGTCTCTAGTTCTTCTTTATTTCCTGCAAAAACGCTGAAGGTTTTACCGATATCGGAAAGTACTTGCGTATCTATTTCCGCACCCAATCCAATACTGAAAAACGAGATGTTAGGATTCGCAGAATCTACTTTTTGAAGTGCTTCGGCCTCGGTGTAGCGAGAGGCTTGATCTGTTCCATCCGTGAAAATGACAACAGAAGCCGCGCCGATTTTTCCGCCCTGAGTACTTGCGGCAAGCAATTGGCTCGCAATATCGGTCGATTTGATTACGGCTCCATAAAGATCTGTGGAGGGGTCGTTGCTGATATCATCGGTAATTCCGTTTATGGCGGATACCAGTGAATCTTTTGAAGATGTGAGGTCGTTCAGTAAATGAAGTTCGTCTTCCCCATCAAACCAATAAATGGCCATTTTGACCGATTCATTGTCCGTTGTTGGCATAACGTTGTCAACAAAACTTTCCGATGCGGTTTTCATCAGCTCTTCTAAACTGCTGCTCAATACACTATTACTTAAGTCAAGTACGAGTAATGTGTTATTACCGAAAATTTGGGAGTTCGGAGAAATTCGTGCTTTTGATTCAGATGCCGAAATAGTGTTGAAACAATCATCGTTTCTACCCTGTTCGTAAATGTTAAATTTATCTGCTGATAATCCTGGTACGGGAGTTCCGTCATTGTCTGAAACTTTGAATAAAATAGACACTTTGCCGGGTGCGGTGGTATATTGTTCTTGTATTGAAAGTACAAGATCGCTTTCCCCGAGATCCAAGCAAGGGTCAACTGGCATTCCTTTACCCAATCCTTCTCCGAGATTTAGATTGAAATTCACATCGTCAGAGGCATTTCCGCAGGAAACCACCAAAAAAATTATCAGGCTTAGCGATAATAATTTTAAGAAGATTTTCATTTTCAGTTTGTTTGAGGTTCACCTAGCAGAACGGACAAAATCCCTTAAAATTATGGTCGGCCCATAAAATGTATGTTAAACGTTGTTAAATTCTAGGGTTGATATACTCATGACACATGAAAAATCGGAGAATTTAGGATGCGCATTTTAGTTTCTAACAAGGCAAAATTATTAAGCATAGCCGTAGCTACGGTTAATAATTTTAACGCCGTTAGAGGCAAAAAGACGCTTATAATATAAAACTTCGGGTTTTCATGTGTCATGAGTATATTTTGTAGATTACGGTTATCTATCTTTGAATGGCGATTAGCCAGTTACCGAACCATGGATAAAAACTACCTCATTTTAATTCTCATTTTTGTATTTCAAGCACATGCCCAAAAAAAGAACGAATCTTTTCAACTGAATATCAGAAAGACAAATCAGCCAATAACCATTGATGGCGATGGTAACGAAGTAGCTTGGCAAGAAACCGAAGTCGCCAAGAATTTCTTCATGGTATTGCCAATGGATGATGGCCCGGCCAATGAAAAGACCGAAATAAGAATGACCTATGATGATAAGAACCTATACCTACTTGCGACTTTCTATCATGGAAAAAAAGGGAATTACATAGTTGAATCTTTACGCAGGGATTTCTCCTTCGGAAAGAACGACAATTTTCTATTGTTCATAGACCCTTTCAACAATCAAACAACCGGCTTTACCTTTGGGGCTAATGCCTATGGTGCTCAATGGGATGGAACCATGTACGATGGCAGCAAGGTGGATCTGAATTGGGATAGTAAATGGATCTCGAAAACCACCCGAGATGATGAAAAATGGATTTTCGAAATGGCATTGCCCTTTAAATCGATTCGATACGAGGAAGGGGTAAAGGAATGGGGCATCAATTTTAGTCGTTTGGATCTGAAATCAAGCGAAAAATCTAGTTGGACACCAGTACCGAGACAATTTCCCACCTCGTCTATGGCCTATAATGGAACCTTGGTTTGGGATGCACCTCCTCCTAAACCGAAAACGAATTTTTCAATTATTCCCTATGTTTTGGGAGAAGCCAATCAAGACAGAACTAAAAGTGACGATACTAATTATGTTGGTAAAATCGGTGGAGATGTTAAGTTGAGTATTTCGTCTTCCTTAAATCTGGATCTTACGGTAAATCCAGATTTTTCGCAGGTCGAGGTGGATCGCCAGGTGACAAACCTTGATAGGTTTGAACTTTTCTTCCCGGAGAGGCGACAGTTCTTTTTAGAGAACGGGGATCTTTTTGCCGGTTTTGGATATCCTACTATTCGCCCATTCTTTTCAAGGCGGATCGGTTTGGGAGTTCCCATTCAGGCAGGTGCCCGACTGAGTGGTAATCTAAATGAAAAATGGCGGGTGGGCCTCATGGATATGCAAACGTCCAGTATTGATGAAACTGGACTACCAAGTCAAAACTTTGGAGTGCTTTCACTGCAACGAAAGATGTTCAGTCGTTCAAGCTTAGGTTTGTTGTTCGTTAACAAGCAATCGGTAAGCTACCCTCAAGAAAATGACTCGTTGACAGCGCTTTATACGAGATACAATCGCAATTTCGGAGTCGAGTACAATTTGGCTTCCTCCGATAACCTATGGACTGGCAAGGCATTTGTTTTAAAATCTTTTGCTCCTGATAAAGCCAATAGTGGTGTAACGCAGGCAGCGCACATAGAATACAAAAGTCGCAAATGGAATTGGAGGATACAGGAAGAATGGGTAAGCGACAACTATACGGCCGAAGTGGGTTTTGTTCCTCGAAACGGGTTTGTGAAATTTAGTTCTTTCGCTGGTCATCTTTTCTTTCCGAAGAAAGGCCCGGTCGTAAGTCATGGCCCTAAATTGAACGGTTTTTATTATTTTGACGAAAATTTTAAACGAACCGATAATTTAACTTTTTTACAGTATTTAGTCGACTTCAGAAATCGGAGTAGCCTTATGGTCTTTGTGTCAGATGATTATGTCGAGCTGTTGGAACCTTTCGATCCGACCCGCTTGGGAATCGCAGATCTGGCAACCGGAACAAAACATCAATGGAATGCCGTCGGATGGGAATATGCCTCAAAACCGTCAAGTTTGCTTACCTATTCTTTTGGGGGGCGTTTAGGAGGATATTATCTAGATGGAAATCGCACAAGCCTCTCCACAGAACTTGGTTACCGTTTTCAGCCCTATGTTAGTCTCAGTGCAAATTTGAATTATAACCATATTAAATTACCGGCACCGTGGAATACGAATCAATTTTGGCTTATCGGTTCTGAGATAGATATTACCTTTACCAACAAATTGTTTTTCGCCAACCTTTTTCAATACAACGAACAGTCGAGAAATTTCAATCTAAATTCAAGATTGCAATGGCGTTACGCACCAGCATCGGATCTTTTCTTGGTCTATACCAACAATCAAATGACCGATCCTTTTTTGCCGAGGGATTGGTCGCTTACCTTGAAGTTTACCTATTGGTTCAATAAATAGTTTCATAACTGTCCGGTTAAAGACAAAAGACCGCTTTGCTAAAAGATAAAAGACGTAAGACTATTTGCAACTACCTATTTTTCAGTAATTTACAAAACCTGATATTTTCAAATATTGAAATACAATGGGAATTTACAGCCTATCGAAATCAAATCGTTCAAATCATAAAAAGTCTCTAATCTTAACTATATCGACACATTCAAAGGTTTGCCAAAATTTTAACCGGACACTAGTGAAATAGTTTATTGACTGAGGTACCTAGTGTCAAGTCAAGCATAAAATGACGTAACTCCGCCGGTTGGCGGATTCTTTTTCGTTTTTACTTTATAATAAAAAACTCACGTAGCTACGGCTATGCTTATTTTTTCTTATTTCGTAAAATTCAAAAAATAATGGCGACTTATCCATAATTTTACACTTGATTGACACTAGTCAATAATTTTTTTTTAGCCCGACGACTGGCTTGGGCTAAAGCCCAGAAAACACTGGGAACCTAGAATCCATGGCCTAAAGACCGAGGCAATTGAATTTTGGTTTTTTAATTGCTCCCGGATTTATCCGGGAGTTAACAAGAGTCTCATAATCGGGCTTTAGCCCAAAACCGCATGCATCCGGTATCGAACAGCTCCGTAATAAGGGCAGTTACAGTTATTGGTTATGTGCCTAAGTCAAATAGTTTATTTCAATATACAGGAATGATTATGGATACATCCAATGATATTGCCGTATTGATTTTGGCTGCGGGCGAATCCGCTCGCATGGGCGAACCAAAACAGTTGTTGCCTTGGAAAGGAACTACCTTGCTCGGGAATGCTATTACAACTGCGGAGTCAGTCAACGCAGGAAATATTTATGTTGTTCTTGGTGCGCATTCCGAAGCGATTGAAAAATCTATTGATCTGAACGATGTAGTTTCCATTTACAATCCGAATTACAAATCAGGTCAAGGATCATCACTTTCTTGCGGAATCGATTATTTACTTGGACAACAAAAATCCTATAAAGGCGTGATTATCACTCTTTG
>QIJL01000163.1 GCA_003232435.1 Flavobacteriales bacterium
ACCAATAAAAAGGGCTTTCCGAAGTGAAAAGCCCTTTTTGGTTGGTTAGTATTCAGTTGTTAATTGTTGATTACCCTGAATTCCGTTCTTCCGTTGACCGAATGCTCTCTTTCAGTACAAGAAACACCTTCTTTACAACGGTTTTTCACTTTGTTTTCTCCAAATCCGTTAGCGACCAAAAGACTAGAGTTAACACCCTTGCTGATTAGATAATCAGCTACGGCTTTAGCTCTTCTTTCCGAAAGGTCTTGATTTGAAGAGGAATTGCCCCGAACATCGGTGTGCGATGCAATTTCGAGCTTCGCACCTTCATTTTGCTTTAAAACCGGCATCAAGCGAGTGTCGATAATGGACTTGGCCTGAGACGTCAAAGTAGCGCTACCTAAATTCCAATTGATAGGAAGTGCTTGGTATTCGACCAAAGAACACTCGATTTCCTTCCAAGTAGTCAAGCCACCTTTTTCTTTCAAGACTTCTTTTGTTACCGTCTTGGTAACCGCAGGAACGGTTTCTTCAACAGTTTTGGCATCGGTATCCAATACGGTTTTGGTAATTTCCTTGTATTGGGCAGGGATTACTTCCTCGACAACTTTCGCAGGCTCTACTAAAACCGTCTTTGTATAAGAAGCGTTTTTCGAACCGAGCGGACTACTGGTCGTGGCGGCATCGTTTGACAATGCGGTAGTCTCAATAGTGGTAAACTCAGCAGGATAGCCTTTATAGCACCAGTATCGACAATCGTCAGGGTTGCTAGAAGCACAATCAGGTGCAGCAGCCCCTAATTCCCATTGGGCATAAGCTGGCTTTACTTCGATCGTTTCAGAATTTGGAGAAAAAGAAGCAGGAATGACCTTTAAAGTATTTCCGCCTTCTTTTGAAACGTAAGTAACGGTTTCAGTACCCCACTTAGCTGGAATAACAGCCAATTTTTGCCTTCTTCTTTGACCAAAACCCTTTCGGTAACGGTCTTAAACGTGGCGGGAACAGTCTTCAAGACCTTGTACGCCGGTTTAATGGTCAGTGTAACAGTCTCATTGACATAAACGTCGGGGGTGGTACAACGCACATAGCATTTACCAGGTTCGGGATCGGTCGGCAAATCTTGTGCCATCACAAAAGACGCAGTAAATACCGCAAAAAGAAATAGAACTTTTTTCATAATAGTGTTAGTGTTTAATGATATTAAAATTATAGTATTTGCTAAAGTAAGTTTTAAGAAAAAATCACACCTTGTAAAATTAACAAATGGTCATATAAATCGATGAAAGGCTAAAATTACCGATGAAATACATATCTAATATAGCATTTATTAAAATTATCTTAAAATTCTTAGTTGACAAATGCTCAAAAAAGGAATACTTTTAGATAAAACCTATTTTTCGAGATGATTGAGATTATAGAAATAGCGGACGATTCTTTACAGTTTTGCATAAAAACCGAGAATAACAAAGTACTTATCACCAGCGTAGTCGTGAACTCGGTAGAAAAGATAGAAATGATCATAAATGAATTGAAAGATTCGGGAGCAAAACATCTAAAATTCGAACGAAAAACAAATCACGAAGGGAAGTTCTTATTTAATGTGAAGGGCAGGGATGGACAATTAATAGGTTCTAGTGGGCTTTACAATTCTGAAGCCGGTATGGAAAACGGCATCAATAATCTAAGAATTCGTTTGGCCTCCCTCTGAATCGAACTTTTTAAATTGATGTGAGGGTTTTCAATAACACTTCGTGCATTTCCGACGTATAGTCCAAGTGTGTGACCATACGTAGTTTTCCTTGTCCCATTCCGATGATCCGAATATCTTTTTCTTGAAGTTTTTGAATGAAAACAATATCGCTTAGCTGATTTTCATCCACTTCAAAGATCAGGATGTTCGTTTCGATAGGTTCAACTTTTTTGACAAAAGATAAGCTTTGAAGCAACTTCCCTATTTTTTTGGCCTTTTTATGATCTTCGGCCAAACGGTCGATGTGGTTATTCAAAGCATAAATACCTGCGGCGGCCAAAAAACCTGCTTGACGCATTCCGCCACCCAAGATTTTTCTAATCCGTAGGGCTTTATCTATCATCACCGAACTTCCGACCAAGACCGAGCCCACGGGGCAACCCAATCCTTTACTGAGGCAAACACTTATGGTATCGAACAAATCGCCATATTGTTTCGGTGATTCGTTTTTTGCAACCAAGGCGTTCCAAAGGCGTGCACCGTCTAGATGATAGCCAAGATTATGTTCTTCGCAAACCACTTTGATGCGTTTTAGTTCTTCGAAATCCCAACAGGCACCTCCGCCTTTGTTCGTTGTATTTTCAATACAGACCAAAGATGTAAACGGACTATGATAAAAATCAGGTGGGTTAATTGCGGCTTCTACCTGTTCGGCAGTCATCATACCACGATTGCCATCGACCAACTTACAGGAAACTCCACTGTTAAAGCTCGCTCCTCCTCCCTCGTAATTGTAGACATGGGCATACTTATCGCAAATCAATTGATCTCCAGGATTTGTATGCAGTTTTATGGCCGTCTGATTGGTCATACTGCCTGAAGGAAAGAACAAGGCAGCCTCCATTCCGAACATTTTCGCTACTTTTTGTTCAAGGGCATTTACCGAAGGATCCGCTTTAAAGACATCATCGCCGACTTCTGCCGACATTATGGCCTCCAACATTCCGGGAGTCGGTTTTGTGACGGTATCACTGATCAGGTTTATTTCCAAGGAAAAA